>JANORY010000492.1:0-2647 GCA_031415535.1 Burkholderiales bacterium
TCGCGTTCCTGCCGCAATTCACCGACCCTGCAGCAAGCCTGCCGGTGTGGACCCAATTCATGATCCTGGGCAGCATCGTGAACCTGCTGTTTGCGATGGCCGATTGCGTGGCGGTACTGTTGGCCAGCGGCGTTGTGAGCCGCCTTGGCCGCTCGAACCGCTTGCAGCGCACCCTGCAGCGGGTTGGTGGCGGCGTCATGGTAGCGCTCGGCGTACGCCTGGCCCTGCAGAAGGATTGAGCAGGCGCAATGCGTCCTCGAGCGCAGGCAATTGCTCCGGCGCTGCCTCCACACTGTGCGGCAAAAACCAGGCGCGCTGTGCATCGAGCAAGCGCTGCGTGTCCTCGATCACCGCGCGCTCGATTATCTGCCGCTGAATTGGGTCGAATTCGGATGAGCGCTGGACCGCCGCACTGATCACTTCTTCAAGCTGTGCAATCACGGCCCGCAGTTGAGTCGGATGAACTGTGAGCGCCGCCAGAATGGCCGCGCCCGCCTCAATGGCGGCTTGCAATGGCGCTGCGTCCTCAAGCGGCATCGCTGGTGCAATCCGACGCGCCGTCTGCAACTGCACTGCTAACTCAAGCGCCTGTCGGTCTTGCACGAGTGGCAAGCGGCTGCGGTAGAAATCAAGCCAATCGATCACCAGCTTGAGCTGCTGAATCGCCAGCGCGTTGTCGGCACCGAGCGCCGGTGCCACCACGTCGCGCAGAGCTTTGGCGGCGGCACGCAGATCGTTGTCGGTGTGATCGATCATCCGCTTACCTCTCGCATCACACGTCCTCTCGCATCACATACGCTCACACATCACACAACCTCCGCAAGCGCGCCACGCAATTCCTCGGCCAACTGATACGATGCCGAGGAAAGCCGCGTAATCACAATCCCCTGATGCGACTTGCTCAGTCGGGCGACGCGATAGGCGCTGCCGATCACGGTTTGAACCTGCTGATAGCGGTTCAAGATCTCATAGAAGCGCAATTTGTCCGGATCAATCGTCAGGCCCGAGGCCTCGCTATAGCGCTCGTAAAACGCCTCCAGCGGCAGCAGCCCGCAGACCAGAAACGTCTTGCGATCCTCGGCGAGATGTCCGATCACCCGCGCGGTGGTCCACGCTAGATCGCGGTGGCGGTCACCGATGTAGGCACGTTCCCAGTCGAGAATCGAGGTGAATGCGCCGCTTTGTTCGTCGAACAGAAAATTCCCCGAGCGATAGTCGCCATGCACAACGCTGGCGCGATCCAGGGTCGGCACATTGCGCGACAGCCAGTTCGCTGCAACGTCCATGATCGGAAACGCGGCACCTCGGTCCTCTTCCCAGATCCGGCGCGTGCGATTGATCTGCAATTGCGCGCTCTCGGTCGAACCCACCGGCGATCGCGTAAAGCTTCCTAGCGGCGAGTCGGCATGTTCAAAACGATGAATTCGCGCCAGATGTTCTACAAACTGCGGTGCCAGCAAGTGGCGCAGTCGTTCACCAAAATGTGTGCCGATGCCAGTGACACCCGACCCACCGACCGAGGTCGGCTTGGCCACGCCGTGCGCATAGGCATAGATCAGCGCCGGCTCGGGAAACCAAGTCCCATCGGCATCGACCCAATAGACTTTGGGGACCGGCACGGCACCTTCGAGCGCCCGCAACAGTTCGAATTCGCGCAGCCGGCTTGATGCGTTCAATGACTCAGAGGGTTCCATTCGCACCACCAGATCGGAGGTCGTTGAACCGCCAGTTGACCCACCATCCGGGTCGATCCAACGCAGCGTGAAGCGCATCTGAATTTTTGAGGCACCGCCGACCAACCAGCTTTGCTTGGAGATCTCGAACGGATCGTGCAACTCGCTCTTGAGCAGTCCGGTCAGCGAATCGGTCAACTGACTCAGCGTGAGCATCGCGTACGGCGGCCCGTCGCGACGCTGCATCTTGCGGGTTAATAGTCGATCCATCTCCGCCTCGATTGGAAACCGGGCGCGCAGTTGTTCGATGAACTGGGCGGTCGGCGCGTCGCGAATTTCAGTCGGATTCATGATGGCAGGCTCGATTAACCATCGCATAGTATTATGAACTCGTACACATGCGTATTGAGTAGACCAATCGAGCAGACAAATCCAAAAAAAGCAAATCCCAAAAAATGGAAATGAAATGATCCGGGCCGACCAAATTGAATACCAGAACCCGCCAAATGCTGACCATACCTGGGTGGAAACTTTCCTGTTCCCGGTGGTTGTGCCCGAGGCCCACCTGTACGCACTGGTTTACGTCTGCGCGCGTCCAGCCTTGGGTGTGATGGCCAATCAGGTGATGGTCTGCGGCGCGCTGTCCGACAACCGCTCCGATCTGCTGCACTACAACGACAACCAGCACTTGCCATCGCCAAAGAAGTTCTCCGAATGGACCTCACAGATTGGACTGTCGATCCGCGCGGTGCGCCCGCCGAAAGACTTTCGGATCGACTATCTTGGCTATGACGGCACCGAGATTCACATCGATTGGCAAGGGCTCATGGATCCGTTTGATATTCATGATCCAGCGCACAGCCCGCAGGCCGGCCGGGTCGAGGACATGCACACCGATAGCGACACCTTGAAAAAGCATCAGTCGGGGCATTTTGATCTGACCGGGCGAACCACCGGGACAATGATCGTGCGCG
>JANORY010000493.1:0-1256 GCA_031415535.1 Burkholderiales bacterium
GACGATAGCCAACGACCGATCATCATCCGCCGCCGCAAACAGGCAGCGGTAGCGCCTCACGGCGGCGCATGGAAGATTGCCTACGCGGACTTCGTTACCGCGATGATGGCGTTCTTTCTGCTGATGTGGCTGCTCGGGTCCACCACGAAGGGTGAACTCGAAGGCGTCGCCGAGTACTTCAAAAATCCATTGCGCGTAGCCACGCAGGGAGGCAGCGGCGCGGGCGACAGTTCCAGTGTGATCCGCGGCGGCGGCAAGGACCTCACCCGGCGCGACGGCCAGATGGCGCGCGGCGATATCCGCGAGCGCAAGAGGCCGATAAAACTCAAGGATGCGCAGGCCGAGATCGATAAGGCCGACCTTGCCCGGCTCAACGATTTGAAAGGACGTCTGGACGAGGTCATCGATGCCAGTCCGACGCTGCGGCTTTATCGCCGGCAACTGCTGATCGACATCACCACCGAGGGGCTGCGCATTCAGATCGTGGACGAGAACAACCGGCCGATGTTCGAACTCGGCCGCGCCCAACTGTTGCCGCATACCAAGGACATCCTGCACGAGATCGGGAAAGTGCTGAACGATGTGCCCAATCGCGTGAGCCTCGCCGGACATACCGACGCGACCCCTTATTTCGGCGGCGAGCGCGGCTACAGCAACTGGGAGCTGTCCGCCGACCGCGCCAACGCGTCGCGCCGCGAGCTGGTTGCCGGCGGCATGCAGGAAGCCAAGGTGATGCGGGTGGTCGGGCTGTCTTCCGCTGTGCTCTTCGATAAAATTGATCCCGTCAATCCGATCAACCGCCGCATCAGCATCATCGTCATGAAAAAGCGCGCCGAGGAAACGCTCAGCAACGATGGCCGGCAAGTGGAGGTCGGCGGCGGCGAGGAATGGGAATCGGGCACCCGCACAGCGGGCGCCGCGGCCGATTTCGTTCCAATTACCGCGCGGCAGTAGGGGAACCGGGCATGCCGGCGGTGATCAATTGTCTGCAGCAACAGGGTAGGGCCTGCCCGCCGCCGTGGTGGCGTGCCCTTCTTGCGCAAGTCACCGGGGTGATGGTGGCGACGATAGTCGGTGTGCTGTGGCCGATGCTGTTCGGCGCTGGACTCACACTGCCGTCGTGGCTTGCCGTACAGGCAATTGCAGCCGCAGCCTGCGCATGGGTGCTCGGGCTCGCGCGCTGGTGGTGGCTGTTGCAACTCGCTTTCGGTCCTGCGCTGGCGGCGGGCGTTGCGGCTTCGTTGCCGCCGTTGTTT
>JANORY010000494.1:0-3351 GCA_031415535.1 Burkholderiales bacterium
TTTGGCGCGCCGATTTCGATGCAATCGAATGTGGTCGAGGGCCGAGATCCTGGGGTTACCGTGCGCCGGATCGGCCGATTACTGCGCGCTGAATTCAAACGCGAACGCGAATTGGTGTTGGGGCCAAACCTATCGCACCGCCAAGTACTGGTCAACGATGTGATCGCCAGCGAGACGGTCCAGGCGAGCATTGCTGCTGAAGCGATCGATCAAAAGAAGGACCCGGTCAAGATCGAGCTTCGAGCGCGCAAGCTGGCGGTTGAAATTGCCTCGGATTACTCCTACCCGTTTATTCGCGCCTACGACATTGGACTGTCTCGACTCTGGAACCGAATCTACGATGGCGTCGAAATACATGGCTTCGAAAGTATTCCGAAAGTGGCCGCCGGCACCGAGTTAATTTACTTGCCCTGCCATCGCAGTCACATTGACTACCTGCTACTGTCCTACGTCATTTACCAGCGTGGCCTGCAGATTCCGCACATAGCCGCCGGCGAGAATTTGAATCTGCCGGCGATCGGCGCACTGTTGCGTCGTGGCGGCGCATTTTTCTTGCGCCGCAGCTTCAAGGGCGACGCGCTTTATGCTCAGGTGTTCGGCGAATATCTGCACACGCTGATTGCCCGCGGTTTTCCGATTGAGTATTTTGTTGAGGGCGGGCGCAGTCGCACCGGCCGCACGCTAACGCCCAAGCTGGGCCTGTTGGCGATGACCGTGGAAAGCTGGTTGCGTGGGCCGACCCGGCCGATTGTGTTTATCCCGATCTACATCGGTTACGAGCGACTGTTTGAAGGCGCGACCTACGCGGCCGAGCTGGCCGGTCAGGCCAAAAAGCGCGAATCGGTGATCGGCGTGGTGCGATCCTTGCGTTCATTGCGCGAGCAATTCGGACGTGTGCATGTCAATATTGGTGAGCCGATTCGAATCGAGGACTACGTCACGCCCGGTGATGTCGATTCTAAAGCGTCGGTCAGCCGGCTCGCGAATCAGGTGGTCACGCACATCAATTCAGCGCTGGTCATTAACCCGATCAATCTGATTGCGCTGGCGTTGGCTAACGGCGCCGGCGCCCACATTGATGCCAAGCTGCTTGAACATCTGATCGGGCGGATCAAAGCACTGCTCGACCGGGTACCGTATTCCAATCGCCAGCAAATGACCCTTTTGGGCGGGCGGCAAATCATTGACTATGGCCTGCGCCTGACTACGATCAGACGCGCAGACAGGGCTGAGGATGGCCTCATCGAAGCCGATCCGGAACAGGTCCGGCTGCTCAGCTACTTTCGCAACAATATCCTGCACGCAATCGCGCTGCCGGCGTTGCTGGCCGCGCTGATTGTGCGCCATGAATCAATCGGGTTGCTACGACTTCGCCGCATCGTCGGACGAATTTTTCCGTTCTTGCGCGCCGAGCTGTTCCTGTGGCGCAGCGCCGAACAACTCGATGCCCATCTTGATGAGTTGTTGTCGGCGATGGCCGAGCAAGGCTGGGTCGTACTCACTTTTACCGGAGAGGGTACCGAAGGTGCGGGCACCGAGACCGTAATGACCTCGGCGAATCTGCTGGAGCGCGCCGCGTTGCAACGATTCGCTCGGGTCATGCAGGGAACTCTGGAGCGATATGCGTTGCTGGTCGGCATCCTGGCGACCGAAACTTCGCTCGAACTGAGCACCGAAGCGTTGCAGGAGCGCTACCTGTATTTGGCGCAAAGACTGCCGTCGCAGGCTGATGAGTCCCTATCGGCCGCCCACCAGCAACTTGCATTTCGAAGCCTGCTGGCGGTGCTGCTGCAATCTGGTGAGGTCTCGATCACTGGCCAATCTCTAGTTCCAAGCGCGCCACTGCTGAGCACCCGTGACGACGCGTTGTGGTTGCTGCCCGACGAAGTCAGCCTGATTCTGGCGTCATCAAGCGAGCGACCGAGCCAAGCGCACGCCTGAGAATTGCCAACGCGCATCCGGCGGGAAGAAGTTTCGATAGCTCGCCCGAATGTGTGATTGCGCTGAAACACAAGAGCCGCCGCGCAGCACGTATTGATTGCACATGAATTTTCCGTTGTACTCGCCCACCGCGCCCGCTGCACTCTTGAATCCGGGATAAGCACCGTACGAACTTTGTGTCCATTCCCATACATCGCCCCATAATTGAGCCAACTCGCCAGCGCGGTAGCTACGGGGTGCCGTCAGTGGATGAAATACGCCGCGCTCGGCAAAATTACCGTCGACGCTGCTGCCGGCAGCGGCCGCCTCCCACTCCGCCTCACTCGGCAGGCGCGCATCCAGCCAACGTGCCAGCGCATCGGCTTCGAAATAACTGAGATGGGTGGCGGGAACATCGCGTGCTACCGGCACCAGGCCGCGCAAGGTGAACGTGAACCAATGGTCGTCGCGCTGCAGCCAATACAGCGGGTGCTGCCAGCGGTTCTGAACCACACAATCCCAGCCGAGTGATAGCCATAGTTCGGGTCGGCGATAACCGCCGTCTTCGATGAAATCAATCAGGTCACCATGGGTCAGCGGACGTGACGCAAGTTCATAGGGCTCCAGCCAGCTCCGGTGCCGAGGCCCCTCGTTGTCAAACGAAAAAGCATCGGCGTCCGCGCCAATTTCAATCAGTCCCCCAGCAAAACTCGCCCAGGTGAGGGCAACCGTCGAGGCAGTTGTCAAAGGCCAGCGTTCGCGAAACGCCGGGTACAAGGGATTGCAAGAAAGCAAGTGTTTAAAATCGGTCAGCATCAATTCCTGATGTTGTTGTTCATGATTGATGCCGAGTTCGACCAGACTCAATACCTCAGGCGACGCATCCGAGCGATTCAGAGAATCAGCAATACGTGAATCAACATTGCTTCGAAAGGCCAGCACCTGCGCGAGATTCGGCCGGGAGATGAGACCGCGATGGGGCCTGGGGTATTTTTCACCGATACCGTTGTAGTAACTGTTAAAAAGCATCCGGAAATTCGGATCAAAGGGTTTGAATTGCAATTCGAACCGCTCCAACACAAACACCTCGAAAAACCAACTGGTATGCGCCAGGTGCCATTTCAAGGGGCTCGCGTCGGCCATCGACTGCAATGCGCAGTCCTCATCGGACAAATTCACCGTCAACGCGCTCGTTTGCGCGCGAGTCGCCAGGAAGCGTTCGAGCAATTGAGTCCGCGATTGCGGGATTGATCTTTGAGGCGCGGGCAGGGTCATGATGATTTTTTGTCGCGATATTGAATCTGATGGATTAAGTAGAAGTGGACTGATCGGGCCTTACCGCGGCTAGGATCCTGTCGGGGTTAAGAATGAGTCCATTTTACGGTGCCGCCCATAAGCTGGTACGGTATCGGCATTGTCCCTTACGCTTTT
>JANORY010000495.1:0-3441 GCA_031415535.1 Burkholderiales bacterium
GATCGCCGGCCTTGTTGAAGGAAACGCCCGCTGCACCGGCACCCAACTCAACCGTATTGAGCACTCTCGGTGGCAGGTTCTTGATGTCGATGACCGACAAACGATTATCCGGTATCGTTTTGGAAGGATCGTTCGGATCGATCTTCTGGCCGGAGGTTACCAACGCAATCGACTCGTCGGGCGATACCGCCACCGTTTGCGGCGGGCCGGCAACACTCGCCGGCGCATTGACCTGGCCGAGCACGCGCACTGGATTGGCACCGAGATCAATGACCGTCACCGTATCCGGACTCGGGTTACCGGCAACTCGGGTTTGGCCGTTCTCCCAAAACATCTTGTGGTCGTTGGCCGAAACGGCAATCTGCGCGCCGACATTCGAAGCCGCGAACAGTGCAGCAACAATAGTCAGACCAGAGGCGAGACGGGACCACGGCGAGAGCAGAAGGTTCATAGTAGGTGCGGCTGGTTAGCAGACGAAAAGTGGCGACGGCGCTGATTCTATGCTGAGTCGCACGCAGCTCGAGCGATTACGATACAGTGCGTGGTGAAACGCCGACAACCACACGATAACCTGAATTCTGAATTGATGAACCGAGCAGCCGCGCGCAACACATTAAAGGGTCGCAGCGTCAGTAGCAGCGCACTGACTGAAGTCGAACAATTGCTGACGGATCGGTCACGGGACCGGCAGTACCTGATCGAGCATCTGCATCGAATTCAAGACTGTTACGGTCATCTGTCGGCGGCACACCTGGCGGCATTGGCCAAGCTCATGTCACTGGCACAAGCCGAAGTCTATGAAGTGGCGAGCTTTTACCATCATTTTGATATCGTCAAGGAAGGCGAACCCGCGCCCGCCACGTTGACGGTGCGGGTCTGCGAAACCCTGAGTTGCGCGCTGGCCGGTGCCGACGATCTACTCAAACATACCCAGCGCCTGTTGGGACCCGGCGTGCGCGTCATTGCGGCACCCTGCATCGGGCGCTGTGAAACGGCACCAGCCGTCTGTGTCGGTCAGAATGCCTTCGGGCATGCGACGCCGCAGGCCATTGCACAGGCCATCGATACGGGCGCTATCCGCGCCAGTCCGGCCAACTATGTTGACTACGATGCCTATCGCGAACGGGGCGGTTATGGTCGGCTGATCGACTGTCTTGATGGAAAGCACGCGGCCGACACGGTGATCAGCGAACTCGAACAATCGAATCTGCGTGGTCTGGGCGGGGCCGGCTTTCAATGCGGCCGCAAGTGGCGCATCGTTCGAGGCGAACCCGCGCCGCGTCTGATGGCGGTCAATATCGACGAGGGCGAACCGGGCACCTTCAAGGACCGCTGGTATCTGGAGCGCGATCCACATCGATTTCTGGAGGGTATGCTGATCGCCGCCTGGGCAGTCGGTATCAGCACAATTTACGTTTACTTGCGCGATGAATATCATCAGTGTCGTGAACTGCTGAGTACCGAGTTGGCACGCCTGCAGGCCATGCCGCCGCTGCGCTCTGACGGGACCTTCGAGTTGCCGAGGATCGAACTACGGCGCGGTGCCGGTGCCTATATCTGCGGCGAAGAATCAGCGATGATCGAGAGCATTGAAGGCAAACGCGGCATGCCCCGTTTGCGTCCACCTTATGTTGCCCAGGTGGGTCTGTTTGGGCGGCCGACCTTGGCACATAATTTCGAGACCCTGTATTGGGTCACTGAAATTCTCGCGCGCGGTGCCGCCTGGTTCGCCGCCGCAGGACGCCATGGCCGCACCGGCCTGCGCAGCTTTAGCCTGTCGGGCCGCGTCAACAAACCCGGCGTTCATCTGGCACCGGCCGGCATAACCGTGCGCGAGTTGATCGATGAATTCGGCGGCGGGATGTTGTCAGGCCACGAGTTTTACGCTTATCTTCCCGGCGGTGCCTCAGGCGGTATCTTGCCAGCGCGTCTTGGCGATCTGCCGCTTGATTTCGACACCCTGCAAGCGCATGACTGTTTTATTGGTTCGGCCGCCGTTATCGTGTTGTCGCAGCAGGATCGAGCGCGCGACGCGGCCAGTAACCTGATGCAGTTTTTCGCCGATGAGTCCTGCGGCCAGTGCACGCCATGTCGCGTCGGCACCGAAAAGGCATTTGTGTTGATGCAACAGCCGGTCTGGAATCGGCTGCTGCTGCAAGATCTGTCGCAACTCATGGCCGATGCGTCAATCTGCGGCCTCGGTCAGGCAGCACCGAATCCGCTGCGCAGTGTGTTGACTCATTTTGCTCACGAAGTGGTGCCTGCACCATGACTCCTGACCGAACCCGCAGTTCCAGAGAAAATCAAGCGAATCGGCCAGCATTGCTCGTCAATTTTGTGCTGGATGGCCGCGCACTCAACGCCCATCCCGGCGAAACCATTCTGCAGGCGGCCGAGCGCCAGGGCACGACGATTCCGCGGCTTTGCTACAAGGCAGGCTACCGCGCCGACGGCAATTGCCGCGCCTGCGTCGTTGAAATTCAAGGCGAGCGCGTGTTAGCCCCGGCCTGTTGCCGAACACCGGTCGAAGGCATGCAGGTGCAAGCCGAATCACCACGGGCAATACACTCGCAAAAACTCGTCATCGAGCTGCTCAAGAGCGATATGCCGGCGGATCGCTCGTACACGCTGGACGACGAGCTGGAGCACTGGGCGCGCACCTTAGGTGTGACGACGCCGCGTTTTGTGCGTCGTTCGCAGCCGGCCCCCGACCTCTCGCATCCGGCGATGACGGTCAACCTCGATGCCTGCATTCAATGCACCCGCTGCGTGCGCGCCTGCCGCGAAGAGCAGGTCAACGATGTCATCGGCTACGCACTACGCGGTGCACATTCAAAAATCGTCTTCGATCTGGATGACACGATGGGTGCCAGCAGTTGTGTCGGTTGTGGCGAATGCGTGCAGGCCTGCCCGACCGGCGCATTGGCGCCGGCCAACCGGGTCGCCGAACAGCAAGCCGATCGGAAAATCGATTCGGTCTGTCCGTATTGCGGTGTCGGATGCCAGTTGACTTACCACGTCAAGAACCAACACATCATCAAGGTCGAGGGTCGCAACGGCCCGGCCAATCACGGTCGGCTATGTGTCAAGGGTCGCTTCGGTTTTGATTATGTTCATCACCCGGAGCGTCTGACACAACCGCTGATCAGACGCGACGACGCGCCTAAAGATGCCGAATCCCGCTGTGAGCCGCAACACTGGCGAACGTTTTTTCGCGAAGCCAGTTGGGACGAAGCGCTGGCCAGAGCAGGCAGCGGACTGACAAGGATTCGCGATACCCAAGGCCCGCGTGCGCTGGCCGGTTTTGGTAGTGCCAAGGGCAGCAACGAAGAAGCCTACCTTTTTCAAAAGCTGGTGCGTACCGGGTTTCGCAGCAACAACGTCGACCATTGCACACGCCTGTGCCACGCCTCGTCGGTAGCGGCACTGCTTGAAGGGATT
>JANORY010000496.1:0-1008 GCA_031415535.1 Burkholderiales bacterium
GACTCCGGCGAGTCCGATTTCACGCAGGCGCTCGTCGTGGTGCCGACCCGCGAACTTGCCATGCAAATTGACCAGGTCGTCGAGGCGTACTCGTATTTTACGGGTGTTTCTTCGATTGCGGTTTACGGCGGCGGCGACGGCAAGACTTTCGACCGCGAAAAAACGGCCATCCAAAAAGGTGCGGACATCATCGTAGCCACGCCGGGCCGGCTGATTGCCCACATGCAACTCGGGTACGTCAAATTTATGAAGGTCAAATTTTTGGTGCTCGACGAGGCCGACCGGATGCTCGACATGGGTTTCCAGCCCGATTTGCTGAAAATCATTTCAAATGTCAACCCAAACCGGCAGTCGCTGCTTTTTTCTGCAACCATGCCCGACGGCGTGCGAAAAATGGCAAAAACCCTGCTCCGCGAACCAGTAATGATAAACATCGCGCTTTCAAAACCGGCGGAAGGCGTTTCGCAAAAGGCCTGTTTGGCCGACGACGAGCACAAAATCCGCATCCTCACCGATATTTTGAAGGACAGGATTGGCCAGCGCATCATCATTTTTGCCTCGTCGCGGGCGGCGGTTTCCAAACTTTACAGGAAATTGGCGGAGAAAAAATTCAACGTCCAGCAGGTCAGCAGCGACCTCGAACAGGACGAACGCGAACAGGCGATGCTCGATTTCCGGAACCGAAAAGTGGATATTTTGGTGGCGACCGATGTTTTGAGCCGTGGGATTGACGTGGACAACATCGAAATGATCATCAATTTCGACGTGCCGCACGATGCCGAAGATTATGTGCACCGCGTCGGACGGACGGCCCGGGCAGGCGAAAAAGGCGAGGCACTGACCTTTGTTTCGTACCGCGACCGTTTGAAATTTGGGAAAATCGAAAAAATGCTCGGCAAGCAAATAGACCGCTTGCCCAATCCGTACCTCGACCAAAAACAGCACGATGACGCGCCGCGGCCTGCCTTTCCAAAAAAAGAATTTGACAAAAACCGGAGGCCAAATGGC
>JANORY010000497.1:0-12259 GCA_031415535.1 Burkholderiales bacterium
GTCGATGCAAAAGTCGGCGACGTGCTCGAAGTTCGACTGATCATCGGTCACCCGATGGAAAGTGGTCTGCGGCGAGACGATGTTGGTGCGCGTATACAGCGCAATATCGTCAATCGAGTCAGTTGCAAATATAACGGCCAGGAGGTGTTCAAAGCGGAACTGGGACCTGGCATTGCAGCCAATCCGTATCTGACTTTTCACACCCGTGCCACGCGCTCCGGTGAACTGCAGTTTGACTGGGTGGACGATTCGGGTGAACGCGGTTCTGAACGGGTCGCCGTGAACCTGAAGACATGATTCGCGGACCGATCGGGCGCCAGCGCCCGATCCTTTGGATGAGTACCGTTTTGTGTGCCCTGACCATCACTTTCGGGGCCTGCGCGGTCAAACCGTCCAGCCCTGCGGACAACCGGCCGATCGCCGCCACCGACTTGAAGTCCGGCATCGAGTTCGCCAGTCGCGAGCTGCGGGCTCAACAAGAAGACTCAATTTTGAATCCGGGCATGCTCTGGGTCGATCAGGGTCGTCGCGCCTGGGAACAGGTACCGGCCAACGGGCAGCCAAGCTGTGAGTCCTGTCATGGCGATGCGCGCGTGTCCATGAAAGGGCTGGCAGCACGCTTGCCAAAAGCCAGCGCAGACGGCGAGCGACTACACAATTTGCACACGCTGGTGAATCAGTGCCGAAGCGATCGTCAAAAGCTTCCGGCACTAGAGTATGAGTCACAAGCGCTGTTGGGGATGGTCAGTTATCTGGCGTTTCAATCGCGCGGCATGCCGATCAAGGTCGATATAGCGGGGGACGCCAGAGCCTTTTTTGAGCAGGGCAAACAGCATTTTCAGGAGCGTACTGGCCAGATCAATATGGCTTGCACGCATTGCCATGATCAGAATTGGGGACGCCGATTGCTGAACGAGCCGATCAGTCAGGGGCATGGCAATGCTTACCCGATTTATCGACTGGAGTGGCAGACCGCCGGTTCCTTGCATCGGCGCTTCAGAAGCTGCCAGTTCGGTGTGCGCGCCGAACTATTGCCGCATGGTCATGAGCAGTTCATGGCGCTCGAACTTTACCTGGCCTGGCGCGCTCAGGGTCTTTTAATCGAGACTCCGGGTGTCAGACGTTGAGGTAGTTTGAGCGCCTCACTAAAATGGATTAATTTTGCGGCGTCGCGCCGGAGTAAAATGCACAAATGAGCCTTGCTACCACCGAAGAGATTCTGGCCGACTTCAAGGCCGGGAAAATGTTGATTCTGGTCGACGAAGAAGATCGCGAGAATGAAGGCGATCTGGTCTTGGCGGCCGACCATGTCAGTGCCGAAGCCATCAATTTTATGGCGCGTTTTGGCCGAGGTCTGATTTGCCTGACCTTGACCCAGGAGCGCTGTCAAAAGTTGAAGTTGCCGCTGATGTCAAGCGTCAACGGTACTCAGATGGGTACCAATTTCACAGTCTCAATTGAGGCCGCAGAAGGCGTCACCACGGGTATCTCAGCGGCTGACCGAGCCCTGACTGTCAAGATGGCGGTGGCCAAGGATGCGAGCCCTGACGATATCGTTCAGCCAGGTCATATTTTCCCGATCATGGCCAAGGACGGCGGTGTGTTGATTCGTGCCGGTCATACCGAGGCCGGTTGTGATCTTGGTCTACTGTCTGGCATCACGCCGGCGGCGGTGATCTGCGAGATCATGAAAGATGACGGCACAATGGCGCGGCTGCCCGATCTGATCGAATTCGGCAGGCAACATGATCTTAAAATCGGCACGATTGCCGACTTGATTCACTACCGCAGCGAGAACGAAAGCCTGATCGAACGAGTTGCCCAGCGGCATGTGAAAACGCATCATGGCGAGTTTGATCTGATCGCGTTTCGCGACAAGCCGACCGGCTCGCCGCATCTGGCCCTGGTGTTCGGTACGATTCGCGCCGATCAGCCCGCTTTGGTTCGGGTGCATGAACCCCTGACGGTGCTTGACCTGATTGACACCCGTAGCGCCGGGTCTAGTTGGTCGGTGGATCGGGCCTTGGCGGCGATCGCTGCCAATGGTTGTGGGGTCATGATCATGCTGAACTGCGCGCAGGGTGCCGAAACGCTGTTTGGTCGCTTCGAGCGCTTGGCGGCGCTCGATCGGCAGGAAGACATTCGCAGCCAACGTGCCGGCCGTGGAGCCGCAATGGATTTGCGCACTTACGGTGTTGGTGCTCAAATTTTGAAAAGTCTCGGCATCGGAAAAATGAGACTGTTATCAAGGCCCAGGAAACTGCCGAGCATGGTCGGTTACGGGCTCGAGATTGTCGGATTCGAATCGCCGTAGTTGGAATCACTACACTTGCGGGTGTCAGAATCGAAAGGAAACAAAAGCGTGGCGATCGAGATATTTGCGGCCGACTTACTCGGCGAAGGTTTACGGATTGGTGTTGTGCAGGCGCGATTCAATTTGCCGGTTTGCGAAGGTCTGCGCGAGTCGTGTCTGGCCACGCTCAAAGAACTGGGCGTTGATGATGACGACGTTTTTGTCTGCACAGTGCCGGGCGCGCTGGAGATTCCACAAACCCTGCAGCGCCTGGCGCGCAGTGGCGAGTTCGATGCCTTGATCGCGCTCGGCGCGGTGATTCGCGGTGAGACTTATCATTTCGAGGTTGTTTCGAACGAAAGTGCCGCCGGGGTCCAACGGGTGGCACTGGATTTTTCAATTCCGATTGCCAATGCGATATTGACGACCAATACCGACGCCGAGGCCATGGCGCGCACGGTGGAGAAGGGCGCAGACGCGGCGCGGGTGGCGGTTGAAATGGCGAATCTGAGTGAGGCAGTGGGCAGTTTGTCGGATCCGGCCGACGAGGATGCCGATTGATGGACAAACCGCTGGACTCGGCACCTCTGGCTGAGCGTGAGCGTGTCAGGCCGCGCAGCGCCCGACGCCGCTCGCGCGAGTTCGCCGTCCAGGCGATTTATCAATGGCTGGTCTCTAAAGAAGACTCGGGGGCTATTGAGGCGCACATCAGCGATGTCACTGGCTTCGATCGCGCCGACCGCGAGCATTTCAAAACATTGCTGTACGGCGTCATCCGCGATGCTGACGAATTGCATGCGTCAATCGTGCCGCACATCGACCGTCCAATCATTGAACTGAGTCCGGTTGAACATGCCATTTTGCTGATTGGCGGATTTGAGTTGCTGCGCCATCTCGAGATACCGTATCGCGTCGTCATCAATGAGGCCGTCGAGCTCGCCAAAACCTATGGCGGCACCGATGGCTACAAGTATGTCAATGGTGTGCTGGATCGAGTCGCCGCAGATTTGCGGCCACTTGAGGGTGTGCGCCCGCGTGGGTGAGTTCGATGTGATCAAGCACTTCTTTTTGCGCGCGCCGCCGCGTCGTGCCGTGCTTGGAATTGGCGATGACTGTGCACTGATTGACAGCGCCTCGCCGCCTGGCTCTGGTCTGGCCATTTCGACCGATATGCTGGTGTGCGGCCGGCACTTTTTCGCCGATGTTGATCCGCGCTCGCTCGGCCACAAGGCTCTGGCAGTCAATCTTTCTGATCTGGCCGCCATGGGTGCCGTGCCGCGCGCGTTTACCCTGGCGTTGGCTTTGCCGAGCGTGGACCTTGCCTGGCTGGCTGAGTTTTCTGCGGGTATGTTCGCGTTGGCGGATCTTCACGATTGTGAGTTGATCGGCGGTGACACCACGCGCGGTCCGTTGAACATCTGTATTACCGTGTTTGGCGATTGTCCGCCGGCCGCTGCCTTGCGCCGTGACTGTGCCGAACCCGACGATGACATCTGGGTCAGCGGCGAGTTGGGGGCGGCCAGCTTTGCGGTGGCCGAGCGCTATGCGGCGCGACCCTTGAGTCAATTGCATCCGGCGCTGCGCCGCGCCGAGTGGCCGATGCCACGGGTAGCGCTTGGCCAGGCGCTGCGCCATCTGGCGCGTGCGGCAATCGATATTTCGGATGGTTTGCTGGGCGATCTTGGTCACATCTGCGAGCGATCACGGCTCGGCGCTGAACTGCTGGCCGATGCCGTCCCGGTCGATGCCAGTTTGAGCGGACTACCGGTGTTGCAACAACAGAGTCTGGCATTACGCGGCGGCGATGATTACGAACTGGTGTTCACGGCCGCGCCGGAAAATCGACTGGCAATTTCGGCGCTGGGCGATCGCTTAGGGTTAAGGCTAAGCCGCATCGGCCGTATGACCAGCGGTGCCGGTGTATTGGTATTGGATCAGCGAGGACAACCGATTCATGCAGATATTCGAAGTTTCGACCACTTCGCAGAAGCCGCCAGCCCAGCCTGATTTTGCGTTCATGCGGGCGCGACTGTCGCGCTGGATTGCATTTGGCTTCGGCGCTGGATTATCGCCAACCGCGCCGGGAACGGTTGGAACCCTGCTGGCCTGGGCGATTTTCTGGCTGGCGACACCGCTGTTGTCGCCCGGCGTTATGTGGGCGCTGGTCGTTGCCGGCTTTGTGCTCGGCGTTTGGGCCTGCGAACGCGCCGCCGACGATCTTGGCGTGGCCGATCATGGCGCTATCGTATGGGATGAAATCATTGCGTTCTGGGCGGTACTGTTGCTGGTCCCAGCCGACTTCGGTGCGCAGTTCGCAGCGCTTCTGTTGTTTAGATTTTTCGATATCGTCAAACCGCCGCCGATCCGGCAGGTCGATCGGCGCGTCAAGAGCGGATTCGGCGTTATGCTTGACGACCTGCTGGCGGCCGTCTACGCGGTGCTGGCCTTCAAGATTGCAGCGGCTTTGTTTTGACTCACGACCCCCTCATCATGCACAAGCTACAAATCACTGAACTCGAGGCTCGAACCTTTGCGCTGGCCACCGAGCTGGGTCGAGGCGCCGCCGCAGTAGGCTGGAAGCTGGCGACCGCTGAGTCGTGCACCGGCGGATTGATTGCGCGGGCGCTCACTGAGACTGGTGGCTCAAGCGATTGGTTTGAACGCGGTTTTGTGACCTATAGCAATGAATCGAAACGCGAGTCATTGGGCGTGAGCGAGCACAGCCTGCTGGTGCAGGGTGCGGTGAGCGAAGCGGTGGCTCGCGAAATGGCCAGCGGAGCCTTGCGCCATAGCCGCGCGCAACTGGCGATTTCGGTCACCGGTATCGCTGGCCCCGGTGGCGGTTCACCTGAAAAACCGCTCGGTACTGTGGCGTTTGCTTGGGCCACTGCGGATCGGCTGGAATCGCAAACTCGGTTGTTTGGTGGCGATCGGGCACAAGTGCGCTTGCAAACGGCCCTGCATGCGCTTGAAGTCGCCTTGAAACTGTTACCAGGAAAGAGGGAGATGTCACAACTGGCTTGAGCGGACGGTTGATATTCCAAGCCTAGGCCGTTTAGCTGGTTACTCATCCAGTAGACTGATTGTATGTACAGTGGTTGTATGCGATACTTCTGTTATCAGTTCTTGTTGTGATAACACATCCCCCAATGTTTCTAACGAATAGGGCCAGTCATGGAAAAAGTCATCAAAATGGAAGACGCAAAATCAAAATCCGAGCGCGGCAAAGCTTTGCAGGCGGCGCTCTCGCAAATCGAGAAACAATTCGGTAAGGGTTCAATTATGCGTCTGGGTGCCGGTGAGGCGGTCGAGGAAATCGATACGGTTTCAACCGGCTCATTAGGTCTCGATATTGCCCTGGGTATTGGCGGGCTGCCGCGCGGTCGAGTCGTCGAAGTCTACGGCCCTGAGTCGTCCGGAAAAACCACCCTGACGTTGCAGGTGATCTCCGAAATGCAGAAGATTGGCGGTACCTGTGCCTTTATCGACGCCGAACATGCGCTCGATTCGCAGTACGCCCAGAAACTCGGTATTTCGCTGGAGGATTTACTGATTTCACAGCCCGACACCGGTGAGCAGGCGCTTGAAATTGCCGATGCGCTGGTACGCTCGGGTTCGGTCGACCTGATCGTGATTGACTCGGTTGCGGCGCTCACCCCGAAGGCCGAGATCGAAGGCGAAATGGGCGATTCCCTGCCCGGCTTGCAGGCACGGCTTATGTCGCAAGCGCTGCGCAAACTCACCGGCACCATCAAGCGAACTAATTGCCTGGTCATCTTCATTAACCAGATCCGGATGAAAATCGGTGTCATGTTCGGCAATCCCGAGACCACCACCGGCGGCAATGCCTTGAAGTTTTACGCCTCGGTACGGCTCGACATTCGCCGTACCGGTTCGATCAAACGCGGCGAGGAAGTGGTCGGCTCCGAGACCAAGGTCAAGGTCGTGAAGAACAAGGTAGCGCCGCCGTTCAAGCAAGCGAATTTCGACATCATGTACGGCGAGGGCATTTCTCGCGAGGGTGAGGTCATCGACATTGGCTCGGAAATCAGCGTGGTCGAGAAATCCGGTGCCTGGTACAGCTATGGTGGCAGCCGAATTGGCCAAGGCAAGGACAATGCGCGCGAATATTTGCGCGAACATCCGGAAATGGCACTCGAAATCGAAAACAAGATTCGCGCACATTTCGGTGTTGTGCCTCGCGGTGTCGAAGGTGGACAGGAAGCTGCCGCTTAAGGCCCGGGCATCCGGCTCGCTAAAAGGTGCTGCGCTGCGTTTGCTGTCGCGTCGTGAGTTCAGCCGCCACGAGCTTGGTCAACGACTGCGCTCGAAGGCTGAAAGCGTCGCGGCACTCGAGCAGGTTCTCGATGACGTTCAGGCACGCCGGTTGCAATCGGACGAGCGTTTTACCGAAAGTCTCGTGCATCGACGTGCTCAACAGTTCGGCGCTCGTCGTATCGAGTATGAACTCGATCAGCACCGCATAGACCCGGTTACCGCCACCAGAACACTGGCGGTATTGGTCGGCACCGAGCGCGAGCGCGCATTGGCAGTCTGGCGTCGGCGTTTTGAGGCAGCAGCGCGCGACAGCGACAAAAACGGCAACCAAGCCAAGTATCCGAACACCAATGAAAAGGCGCGTCAATACCGGTTTCTCGCGCAACGAGGATTCGACAGCGATACGATCTCCTGGGTGCTCAAGGAAGCACACAAACCGCTCTGCTAAACTGCCGGGCTGTGCAGTAGTCCATGCACAATCCGAAGCTCAGTTCGAAGCACGACTCAAAGCGAAATTAAAAGCGCTATTCAAAGCAACAGGCAGGGCAATTACATGAAAATTCATGAGTATCAGGGCAAGGAAATCTTGCGTCGCTATGGCGTGCCCGTGCCGCGCGGCATTGCTTGCTTTTCTGTTGACGAAGCGGTCAAGGCCGCCGAGAGCCTGGGTGGGTCGGTGTGGGTGGTGAAGGCTCAAATTCACGCCGGTGGCCGAGGCAAGGGAGGTGGCGTAAAGCTGGCCCGTTCAATTGACGAGGTGCGCAGCCACGCCAGCAGTATTTTGGGAATGATGCTCAAGACCCACCAAACCGGACCGCTAGGGCAAAAAGTCAATCGCCTATTGATTGAGGAGGGCGCTGACATCAAGAAGGAGCTCTACGTCGGTATTGTGCTTGACCGATCGAGCCAGAAGATTTGTGTGATGGCGTCCAGCGAAGGTGGCATGGACATTGAAGAGGTGGCAGCGCATACCCCGGAGAAGCTGCATAAGATATTTTGCGACGTCCAGTCCGGTTTGACCGATCACGATGCTGACGATCTGGCGCGTAAGATTGGTATTCCTGAAGCATCCATTGGGCAAGCGCGAACCGTGCTGCAGGGGCTTTACAAGGCCTCGTTTGAGACCGACGCATCGCTGGCTGAAATTAATCCCTTGATCCTGACCGGTGACGGTCGGGTGGTCGCACTCGACGCCAAGTTGAACTTCGATTCGAACGCCTTGTATCGCCATCCGGACATCGTCGCGATGCGTGATATCGACGAGGAAGATCCGGCCGAGGTCGAGGCCTCCAAGTTCGATCTGGCTTACATCCAGCTTGATGGCAACATCGGCTGTCTGGTCAATGGTGCCGGCCTCGCGATGGCAACCATGGATACGATCAAGCTGTTCGGCGGTGAGCCGGCTAACTTCCTTGACGTCGGTGGCGGTGCGACCACCGAAAAAGTGACCGAAGCCTTCAAGATCATGCTCCGCAACCCCGGACTGAAAGCGATTCTGGTCAATATTTTCGGCGGCATCATGCGCTGCGACACCATTGCTGAAGGCGTGATTGCCGCGTCAAAGGCGGTCGGTCTGAAGGTTCCGCTGGTGGTCCGGATGAAGGGCACTAACGAAGATCTGGGTAAAAAAATGCTCGCTGATTCAGGCTTGCCGATCATCGCTGCCAACACCATGGCCGAGGCTGCCCAAAGTGTGGTCGCGGCGGCAAAAAAGGCCTGAATAGCCGAACCCGTGTTGCGTCACTATAGAGAACTACCATGAGCATTCTGATCAATCAAAACACCAAGGTGATGACGCAAGGGATTACCGGCAAGACCGGTCAGTTCCATACCCGTATGTGCCGCGACTACGCGAACGGCAAGAATTGTTTTGTGGCCGGTGTTAACCCGAAACGGGCCGGAGAAGACTTTGAGGGTATTCCGATCTTTGCATCGGTTAAAGATGCCAAAAACAAGACGGGTGCAAGCGTTTCGGTGATTTACGTGCCGCCGGCTGGCGCGGCCGATGCGATCTGGGAAGCGGTCGATGCCGACCTTGAACTGGTGATCTGTATTACCGAGGGTATCCCGGTCCGCGACATGATGGTTCTACGTGACCGCATGCGCAAGCAGAACAAGAAGAGCCTTCTGCTGGGTCCGAATTGTCCTGGGTTGATCACCCCTGATGAAATCAAGATTGGCATCATGCCGGGTCATATTCACCGCAAGGGGCGCATTGGCATTGTCTCGCGCTCGGGTACCCTGACCTACGAGGCGGTCGGGCAAGTGACCGAGATCGGACTGGGCCAGTCGTCGGCGGTCGGCATTGGCGGTGATCCGATCAATGGCCTGAAGCACATTGACATCCTCAAATTGTTCAACGACGATCCGAATACCGACGCGGTCATCATGATCGGCGAAATTGGCGGGCCCGATGAAGTTAATGCCGCGCTGTGGGCCAAGGATCATATGAAAAAACCAATTGTCGGTTTTATCGCTGGCGTGACAGCACCAGCGGGCAAACGCATGGGGCACGCTGGCGCGCTGATTTCCGGCGGTGCCGACACGGCACAGGCCAAACTTGATGTCATGGAAGCCTGTGGTATCAAGACCACCAAGAATCCTTCCGAGATGGCCAAATTGCTGAAACTAGCGTTGTGATCGTCTGAGTTTTGGCTACTCTTGTGTTTTGGCGCACGCAGTAGTCGAACCTGTGGTTGAGCATGCGCCGCTGGGCGGATACGGAAGCCCGTTCGTTAACTAGTTCCTTCTCAATGATGCGCCCGCCGTGCATGATCAGTGGATGGGGGCTCAAGCATTTCTCGCCGATACCGGCGCATCGTCAAGACTGATCGCCGAACTGGGCGGCAACAGCGCGCAGTCGTCGCCGATGCTCAATTGGGATTGCGCCAGCGCTTCCGACACCGGACATGAGCGCGCGCACAACGAAGATTCGGTTTGCCTGAATCTGCTTGCCGGGATCATGATGTTGGCCGACGGCATGGGTGGCTACAACGCCGGCGAAGTCGCCAGCGCGCTGGCCATTGAGCACGCGCGTGACTATTTGTCCCACGAATTGCCCCGCTGCAGCTCAGAGGCGCGTGCCTCCGACGCACTCAATCAAGCCATCGTGGTTGCAAACGCATCGATCCTAGCGGCTGCCGCGCGTCGCCCTGAATGCCTGGGAATGGGCACTACCCTGGTGGCATTGGCCGTTATCGGGTGCCGGATCGCGATCGGGCATGTCGGCGATTCGCGCGTCTATCTGTTACGAGGTGCTCAGTTGTCGCGCTTGACCCATGATCATTCAGTCGGTCAGGCGATGATTGACTCGGGCGTACTCGATGAGCAGGCCGCACGGCTATCGACGTTGCGCGGTGTGCTGACGCGGGCGCTTGGCGTCGAGTCCGTCGTTGATGCCGATATCAGTCAGCTTGAGTGGCAGGACGGTGATCGTTTCCTGCTCTGTTCGGACGGCCTGACCGACATGATTCGTGATGTCGACATCAAGTCAATCCTGGCGCAACCGAAAAGCGCCGACGAGATCGCCCGCCAACTGATTCAGGCAGCGCTTGATGCGGGTGGGCATGACAACGTTTCGGTGGTGCTGGCGTTTTGTATGGGGGCCGATGCCGATGCCGATGCCGATGCCGATGCCGATGAAGCCAGCGGCACCACTGAAGCGACCAGCACCAATGAAGTTACCAGCACCGCTAAAACCACCAGCGCCACTGACGTCATCAGCGCCGCCAGCGCAATCAGCACCACCAGCGGCCGTTAGCCGCTCGGGATCTGGCCATGCAGCAGCGCGAGACTACCGAATCGATACGATTGATCCTGAGTTCTGGCGATCTGGTCCTGCGCACGATCCCGTTGGTCAAGGAGCGCATCACCATCGGCCGTCGGCCGTACAACGACATCTCGCTTGACCATCTGACCGTCAGCGGTGAACACGCCGCCATTTTTCGGGTCGGTGATCGGCGGATGATCCGTGATTTGAAAAGCCGCAACGGAATCATCATTAACGGCTACTCGATCAACGAACAACTGCTCAATGACGGTGACCTGATTCAGATCGGAATTTATGAGCTCAAACTGATCATCGAGGCCGCGCCCAAGCCGGTTGTGAAGATGACGTCGATCCCGGACGCCGGTCAAGTGGCGGTTCTGCAGTTCATGAATGGGCCTAAACAGGGGCGCGAATTGCGGCTCGACCGAACCATCACCAGCGTTGGTGAAGGCGCGCAAGTAGCGAGCGTCGCACGTCGCAGCAAGGGTTATCACCTGACGCACATTGAGGGGCCGAGCTTTCCGCTGGTCAATGGTGAGGCGATTGGTCTGCAACCACATCCGCTATCCCATTTTGATCTGATCGAGTTGGCGGGAACCATCATGCGGTTTCAATTCAGTGGCTCCTCGCACTGAACGCAAGACCGTAAGCCATTCGGGTCAAGAAATGCGAGCCAAGTCCTTGTCCTGGTCCTATCGCACGCTTTTTGGCCTGGCGCTGTCTGGCTTGGTTTGCGCCGGACTGGCCGGCGTCTGGAGCATCCCGTTCGTTGAATCGCTCGACCGCCAGGCCTATGACGCGCGCCTGCGGCTGTTACGTGCCGATCCGGTAGCGCAGGTGGTGGTGGTCGATATTGATGAACGCGCGCTTGCTGAAGTGGGCCGTTGGCCTTGGTCGCGTTCCACGATGGCGAAGATGGCGCGCTCGCTTCACCAGCAAGGCAAAGCGCGAACCATCGCCTTCGACATTCTTTTTGCCGAGTCTCAGTCGCAAGCGGGCGAAGACAGCGCGCTCGCCGAAGCGATTGCCGAATCACCGGTGGTGCTGGGCTACTACTTGAGCAATGACCGAGACGGCCGCACCAGTGGCCGATTGCCGGCACCGACGTTTTCCGCCAAGGCACTGCAGGATCTGAAGATTCCGGTGCACTCCTGGACCGGCTACGGCGCAAATTTGCCCGAGCTTCAAACGCGTGCACAAGGTGCCGGATTCTTCAGTCCGATCCTCGACGATGATGGTGTGGTCCGCCGCGTACCGCTGGTCGGCAAGTTAGCCGGTGACTATTACGAATCGTTCTCGGTCGCGGTGTTGCGCCACTACCTAGGCCGCGCCAGCATTACGCTCGACAATGAGGCGCTGGAATTGGTCGGCACCGCCGGCCGGGTGCGCCTGCCCTTGTCACTGGGCAGCAGTGCCCTGGTGCCGTTTGCCGGTGCGACCCTGCGCGCCGCCGATCTACCGTTTTCAGGTCGTTTCACGGTCATTTCTGCCGCCGATGTGGTCAGCGGCACCATTGACTGGCGCCAATTGAACGATCGCATAGTGCTGATCGGTACTTCGGCACCGGGTCTGTCGGATTTGCGCGCCACGCCGATCAGCCGTGCCACGGCCGGCGTTGAAATACATGCCACGCTGATTGCCGGTGCGCTGCAGGCAGCTTCAAGCGACACGGCACCACAACTTAAACAATGGCCGCAGGACGCCGCTTTGTTGGGTTTGCTGGTCTGTGCAGCCAGTGGTGTACTGCTGTCGGTGTTGATGCCGATGACCGGTGTGTTCGGGGTATTGTCGCTCGGTGCGCTGGCCTCACTGGCTTTGCTGGTCTGGACTGCTGTGGCGTTCGGCAGTTTGAACTACGTCGTACCGGTTAGCGCCGCAGTGGCGCTGGTGTTGCTGTTGACCGGTGCCAATCTGGCGCT
>JANORY010000498.1:0-2772 GCA_031415535.1 Burkholderiales bacterium
ACGTATGCCGATCGCTCGGCACCGAACTGTGGCGGACGCTCAGCACCGGTAATCGCTTGCAGAATGATCGGCAACAAAAAGTAAAACCAGAAGATAACCAGCAGCAGCGGGATCGAGCGCATCAGGTTCACATAACCGGCGGCGGTCATGGATAACCACTTGAACGACGACAGCCGAGCCATCGCCAGCAATGTGCCGAAAATAGTGCCCCCGATTGCTGCCACGATGGTTAGTTGAACCGTGTATTGCAAACCCTGTAGCAAGTAAGGCCAGGTGCGGATAATGATGTCGAAATCGAGACCGCCCATTATTTGCCCCCACCGCTGATGTAACCGGGTACTTGGACCCGTTTTTCAACCCAGGCCATCACTCGGTTCGCGGTCATTGCGATCACAATGTAGGTAATGGTTGCCGCACCGAAGGCTTCAAAGTACCGGAAGGTGATTTCACCCATCTCGCGCGTACGGAAGAACAACTCAACCAGGCCAATTGAGTAGGCCACCGCGGTGTTCTTGATCAGATTCATCGTTTCCGAAGTCAGCGGCGGAATGATGATTCGGTAGGCCATCGGCAACAGCACAAAACGATAGGTCTGTGGCTCGGTCAGGCCAATCGCATAACCGGCCGCGCGCTGGCCGCCAGGCAAGGCCTGAACACCGGAGCGAACCTGCTCGGAAATTCGCGCGGCCGTGAACAGCCCCAGGCAGACGACGGCAGTGACAAACTGGTGCTGGGTCGGGTCGAGCGTGATGACCCAGGCCTTGACGGCGGGAATCAGACCGGGGATTACAAAATACCAAACGAAAAACTGAACAATCAGCGGAATATTTCGAAAAATCTCGACGTAGGCGTTACCCAGATGCACCATCCAGGGACGCGTGGTGGTACGCATCACGCCCAAAATGGAACCCAGAAAGAACGCGATGATCGCCGCAAAAAACGCTGTGCTTAAGGTCCAGCCAAGGCCAGCGGCCAGCGTTTGCCACCAAGCGCCGTCGCCATCGGCGTTTTGTTCGAATAAGATGCCAAGATTCATGTACCCCCCAGGCTTTGCTATATTGGCGGCCGCAGGGAGCCGCTTGGTCTTCGTTATGCCGTTAGCAAAGCAATGTTTGTGACAGCTTAGCAGGCCAGACGCCTAGCAGCAATCAGGGCAACATCAGGGCAAGGTATTCTGAGACAGGCAGGTCCTGATAAAACCCAAGTCGTTCGCGCTTGAGTTTCGTCGACCCAAAAATGAAAAATCCTGCCAGAGTAAGTGGCAGGAATGCAAAAAGTAAAACCCAGGAGCCAAAAAGCAAATGCGCGTCCTGGGTTCAGGATCTCGCCGACTTACACGCCCTTGTCGTTCGGATTCTTAAACGCTTCCTTGATCGGTTCAGTCATCGGGAAATTCATGTTGATGTTCTTCGGTGCAATGTTGCTGGTGAACCACTTGGCGTAGATTTTCTCGATCTCGCCGGACTTCATGACCGCGCCGAAGGTCTTGTCGACCAAGCCCTTGAACTGGGCATCATCCTTGCGCAACATAACGCTGTACGGCTCCTGACGAAGCGACTCGGGCAAGATGCGATAGTCAGCCGGGTTCTTGGCATTGGCAATCTGGCCAGCCAGCAAGATGTCGTCCATTACGAATGCTGCGGCCCGATCTTCGGCTAACAGCAGAAACGACTCAGCGTGATCCTTGCCGTAAATTTCCTTGACGTCGGCACTCTTGGCTTTTTCGTACTGTTTGATCAGCGGCACTGCGGTGGTGCCTGAAGTCGTCGAAACGGTTTTGCCATTCAGATCGGCAATCGTTTGCACGGTCGACGACTTCTTGACCGCTGCCGTAACGTTGATGACGAAGTAGGTCGGGCCGAACGCAACCTCTTCTTGACGCTTGACCGAGTTGGTGGTCGAGCCGCATTCCATGTCAATGGTGCCATTCTTCAAAAGCGGAATCCGATTCGAAGAAGTCACTGGCTGCATGACGACTTTCAGATTCGGCATCTTCAGTTCGGCCTTGACCGCCTCGACCACTTTCATGCACAAGTCCATTGCGTAACCGATCGGCTGCTGTTTGTCGTCGAGATAGGAAAACGGAATCGATGACTCGCGGTGACCCAGGTTGATCGCGCCGGTTTCCTTGATTTTTTTCATCGTGCCGGTCAGATCCTGCGCCTGGGCAGTCGCCATCGGCAGTGCTGCAGATATCGCCAAAATGGCGATTGAACGTACGCTTGTCTTAAGATTCACAGAGGTCTCCTGGTGAAAAATTGTGTCCTATCGCGCCGGAAATTGGCGTTAACAATCAGTCTAACAAACGTCAGGAAACCCCAAGTTTTGGGCTACTAAAGTCTTGGTTATCAAGGTCAGGGCTACCAACGCTTGAATTACCAACGCCTTAGCAATCAAAGCGGATGACCGGAACCGCTGCGCGCTGCGCCTCCAATCGGTTCAGCGGCGCTTTCGACGATAATTGATTTCCGGCAGGAGGCGACAGAACACTATGATCGACATCAAAGGTATTCAGGACTATCTCGACACCTTGTTTCCCGGCGTGCTGGGCATGACGCTTGAGGAAGTTACACTGGATCGCGTGGTCGCCTCACTGGTGGTCAAGGCGAACCTGTGCACCGGCGGCGAGGTCATGCACGGCGGCGCTTACATGGCGTTTGCCGATACTCTGGGCGCGGTAGCGACCATCGTCAACATGCCGCACGGCAGCCGAACCGTGACGATTGAATCGAAGACCAATTTTCTGAATGGTGCGACGATCGGCACCCGAAT
>JANORY010000499.1:0-2105 GCA_031415535.1 Burkholderiales bacterium
CGGCGTAGTCCATCGTGACGACACGGTAGCCTTCCATGGCGGCCTGCAGTGCGCAGATTGGGTCAATTTCGGTGACCCATACTTGCGCCGACAGTGCGCGCAAGGCCTGGGCCGAGCCCTTGCCAACGTCGCCATAACCCGCCACGACGGCGATCTTGCCGGCGATCATGACGTCGGTGGCGCGCTTGATGGCATCGACCAGCGATTCGCGGCAACCATACAAGTTATCAAACTTGCTCTTGGTGACTGAGTCATTGACATTGATCGCTGGGAACGCCAGTTTGCCTTCCTTGTGCATCTGATAAAGACGCAACACGCCGGTGGTGGTCTCCTCAGTCACACCCTTGACGTGCTTCAAGCGCTTGGAGTACCAATGCGGGTCTTTGTCAAGCGTGGCGTTGATCGACTTGAACAGCTCGATCTCTTCCTCGCTGCCCGGATTGTTCAATAGTGAACGATCGGTTTCGGCGCGCGTGCCCAGATGCAGCAACAGGGTGGCATCGCCGCCGTCGTCGAGAATCATGTTGGTGTAGCCGCCATCGGCCCACTCGAAAATCTGATGCGAGTACTGCCAGTATTCAGCCAGCGTTTCGCCTTTGTAGGCGAACACAGGAACACCGACTTCAACGATCGCAGCGGCGGCGTGATCTTGCGTTGAGAAGATATTGCAAGAAGCCCAGCGCACCTGTGCGCCGAGGGCGGTCAGGGTCTCGATCAACACGGCCGTCTGGATGGTCATGTGCAAGGAGCCGGTAATACGTGCGCCCTTCAGCGGTTGCGCCGCCGCGAATTCCTTGCGGATGGCCATCAGGCCTGGCATTTCGGTTTCAGCAATCTTGATTTCTTTGCGACCCCAGGCGGCCAAGGACATATCGGCGACGTGGTAGTCAGAGAACGAGGCGCTTTTCAGTACAGCAGACATATTCACTCCATTAAAGAGTGGCTTTTTTAATGCTGTCCGGGCGCAGATACAACCGTTGTGGGGTGCTCGTTGCCCGCAGCCAAAGCCACGGATTAACGAGCGCGGTTGCAACTTTAAGTATCTCGAGCCTGGCGGGAGCCGAGTCAGACAAGCTGACTCGAATCCGTTGCAGCGCTCCTCGAGAACTTCGAATTCTAATCAAAGAATTCGGGAAAAAGCTTAAAAACCTTCGATGCCGTTGATCATCCAGAAAAGGAAACTAGGCCGCTGCGCGAAGCAACGACGCCTTGTCGGTACGCTCCCAGGTAAATTCTGGTTCCTCGCGGCCAAAATGGCCATAGGCGGCCGTCTTTTGATAGATTGGGCGCAGCAGGTCGAGCATTTGCACAATGCCTTTCGGGCGCAGATCAAAGTTCTGATTGATCAGGTTGGCGATCTTTTCATCGTCAATCTTGCCGGTACCGTGTGTGGTCACCCAGACCGAAGTCGGCCGCGCAATGCCGATCGCATAAGACACTTGAACGGTGCAACGCTCGGCCAGGCCGGCTGCGACAATATTTTTCGCAACATAACGCGCCGCGTACGCCGCCGAGCGGTCCACTTTCGACGGATCCTTGCCTGAAAATGCGCCGCCACCGTGCGGTGCCGCGCCACCATAGGTGTCGACAATGATCTTGCGACCGGTCAGACCGCAATCGCCTTGCGGGCCGCCGACGACGAATCGACCGGTCGGGTTCACCAGATACTTGATTTCGCCCTTGATCAGGTCCTTCGGCAACACCGGCTTGATGATGTCTTCAATCACCGCTTCAGTCAGCATGTCGTGCGAAATGTCCGGCGCGTGCTGCGTTGACAGCACCACCGTGTCGATCGCGTAGGGCTTGCCATCACGATACTTGAGCGTGACTTGCGATTTGGCATCCGGGCGCAACCACGAAAGCCGGCCATCGCGGCGCAAATCAGCCTGACGCTCCACCAGGCGGTGCGCATAATAAATGGCCGCCGGCATCAACTCCGGCGTCTCATTACAGGCGTAGCCGAACATCAGACCCTGATCGCCGGCCCCTTGCTCGAGATCGACGCCTTTGCCTTCGTCAACCCCTTGGGCAATGTCCGGACTTTGTTTGTCATAACAAACTTGTACCGAGCAACCCTTGTAGTCAATGCCGTATTCGGTGTTGTC
>JANORY010000500.1:0-4022 GCA_031415535.1 Burkholderiales bacterium
GCTGTCGCTCGGTTCCGGCTGGTATCCGCCGCAACACAAGGGCCTGGCGATGGGCTTGGCCGGTGCTGGTAACAGCGGTACCGTGTTGGCGGTGTTGCTCGCGCCGCCGCTGGCAACTCGATTCGGTTGGCAGGCAGTGTATGGATTTGCCGCCGTCAGCATGCTGGTCCCATTTGTTGTCATGGCGATTTATGCCAAGGAACCGCCCGATCGCGAACAACAGTCGTTTCGCCAGCATATTGCCTGCCTGTTTGAGAAAGATGGTTGGGCGTTCAGCCTGATTTACGTGGTGACCTTCGGCGGCTTCATCGGTTTGTCCAGCTTTCTGCCGACTTACTTTTACGATCAGTTCAAGGTCACCAAGATCGAGGCCGGCCAGCTCACCATGTTGGCGGCCCTGATGGGTTCGGGCATTCGGATTGTCGGCGGCTGGCTGTCCGATCGATGGGGCGGTGTGAATACGCTCAGTCTGGTGCTGGTTGTGGTCATGGTGTCGGTGGTGCTAGCCGGGCTGCAAACCACCGTGACCGCCACCACCTTGTGTCTGATGCTCTGCTTTGCCGCACTCGGTGCTGGCAATGGTGCGCTGTTCCAATTGGTGCCGCTGCGCTGGCCGCTGACCACAGCAGTGGCCGGCTCAATGATCGGCGAGCTGGGTGCGCTCGGGGGCGGATTTATTCCCAATGCCATGGGACTTTCCAAGCAACACACCGGTACCTATCTGTGGGGTTTTGTTGCGTTCGCGGTGGTCGCCGGATGCATGTTGATCATGCTTCGGTTGGTACAAATTCGCTGGACACGAACCTGGGCCGAGCGGGGCGGCCGCGCGCGTGGGAGGCCGCCCGCGCCGGTGCTCGAACCAAGAAAGAAACTCGCATGAAAAAGATGAAACTGGTGGTCATCGGCAACGGCATGGCCGGCATCCGAACCGTCGAGGAATTGTTGGTATTGGCACCTGACCTGTACGAAATTACCGTCTTTGGTGCCGAGCCGCATCCGAACTACAACCGGATTCTGCTCTCACCGGTGCTGGCGGGCGAGCAAAAGCTCGAAGACATCGTCCTGAACGATCTCGAGTGGTACGCCAGCCATGACATCCGACTGCATCTGGGTAAAAGGGTGACGCGCGTTGATCGCAAGCTGCGTGTCGTTCATGCTGATGACGGTACCACCGAGCCGTACGATCGCTTATTGCTGGCGACTGGTTCCAACCCGTTTATGTTGCCGGTGCCCGGCGCCGATGCGCCCGGTGTAATCACCTATCGCGACATCGCCGACACCAACACCATGATCGACGCCGCCAGCCAGTATAAAAACGCGGTGGTAATCGGTGGCGGCTTGTTGGGTCTAGAAGCCGCCAATGGGCTGGCGCAACGCGGGATGACCGTCACGGTGGTGCACCTGATGCCCTGGCTCATGGAGCGCCAGCTTGATCGGATCGCCGGTCAAATGCTGCAGAACTCGTTGCAAGCGCGTGGCTTGCAATTTCGGCTCGAGTGTCAGACCGAAGCCATCCTGACCGGCGCAAACGGTCGCGTTAACGCGGTACGCTTCAAGACCGGCGAACAAGTGCCGGCCGACCTGGTGGTCATGGCGGTCGGCATCCGACCGAACACCACGTTGGCCGAAAAAATCGGCCTGCATGTGAACCGGGGCGTGGTGGTCAATGACACCATGCAGACCTTCGATCCGCGTATCTATGCGGTCGGTGAGTGCGCCAATCATCGCGGCATCGCCTACGGTCTGGTGGCACCGCTGTTCGAGATGGCCAAGGTCGCTGCCAATCATCTGGCGCAGATGGGTATTGGTCTGTATGGCGGCTCGGTCACCTCGACCAAACTGAAGGTGACGGGCATCGATCTTTTTTCCGCCGGCGAATTTAATGCGACCGCCGGCGTTGAAGAGATCACCCTGTCCGACCCGATCGCCGGTATCTACAAAAAACTGGTGATCCGTGACGACAAGCTGGTCGGTGCCTGTCTGTATGGCGATACCGCTGACGGCTCCTGGTACTTCAAGCTCTTGCGCGAAGGCAAACCGATTCACGAGTTGCGCGACCGCTTGATGTTCGGCGAGACCAACCTGGGTGACACCGGACATCAGGGCCAGAACAAAGCCATTGTGATGGCCGATAGCGCCGAAGTCTGCGGCTGTAATGGCGTGTGCAAAGGGACAATTGTTTCAGCGATCAAGGACCAAGGTCTCTTTACGCTCGACGAAATTCGCAAGCACACCAAGGCCTCCAGTTCCTGTGGTTCCTGTACCGGTCTGGTCGAACAGATTCTGATGAACACCTTGGGTTCGGACTACTCGGAAGCGCCGAAGGTCAAGCCGGTGTGCGGCTGTACCGATCGCAACCATGACGAGGTCCGCAAGGCGATCCGCCAGCAAAAACTGCTGACGATCGCTCACACCATGCACTTCATGGGCTGGCGAACACCGAACGGTTGTGCAAGCTGCCGGCCGGCGATCAACTACTACCTGCTCAGCACCTGGCCGCGTGAAGCGATTGATGATCCGCAGTCGCGCTACATCAATGAACGCGCCCATGCCAACATTCAGAAAGACGGCACCTTCAGCGTGATTCCGCGGATGTGGGGCGGTGAGACCAATGCATCCGAGTTACGACGAATTGCCGATGTCGTCGACAAATACCAGATACCGACCGTCAAGGTCACCGGCGGCCAGCGGATTGACCTCCTTGGGGTCAAGAAGCAGGATTTGCCAGCCGTCTGGCGCGAGTTGGATATGCCCTCCGGCCACGCTTATGCGAAGGCGCTGCGAACCGTCAAAACCTGTGTCGGCTCGGAATGGTGCCGTTTTGGCACGCAGGACTCAACCCAGATGGGCAAGGATCTGGAGCGCGCGCTGTGGAAGATGTACGCGCCGCACAAGGTCAAACTGGCGGTGTCGGGCTGTCCTCGCAATTGTGCCGAGTCGGGTATCAAGGATGTCGGGGTGATCGGCGTCGATTCGGGCTGGGAGCTGTACATTGCCGGCAACGGCGGCATCAAAACCGAAGTAGCGCAGTTTCTCGTCAAGGTCAGCACGGCCGCCGAAGTACTGGAATTTTCGGGCGCGTTTTTGCAGTTGTATCGCGAGGAAGGTTGGTACCTTGAGCGCACGGTTCACTATCTGTCGCGCGTCGGCATGGACCACATTCGCAAAAGAATTCTCAATGATGCGCAAGGCCGACGCGAGCTCTGGGAGCGCCTGCAATTTTCGCTGGCCGAGGAACCCGATCCCTGGCATCAGCCCCTCAAGGCGGTAGTCGACACCCGCCAGTTCATACCGATCAAATTAAATTCGGTGAGTGCGTGATGGCGAACGACGTGCTCACCCAGTCGCAATGGATCGAAGTGTGTACGGTACAGGATATCCCGGTGCTGGGTTCGCGGGTGGTGGAGCGTGGCTCGGGCGATAACGTTGCGATTTTTCGCAGCAGCGAAGACAAGGTGTTTGCGCTGCTGGATCGCTGCCCGCACAAGGGCGGACCTTTGTCGCAAGGCATTGTGTTTGGTGAACGAGTCGCCTGCCCGTTGCACAACTGGAACATAGAGCTGGTCTCGGGCTGTGCGGTTGCGCCTGATAGCGGCTGCACACAATCTTTTCCTGTCAAAGTCGAGAGGGGCAAGGTTTTTCTCGATGTTGGCTGAGACGCCAGCCGTACAGACCATCGCGGTCGAGACCCGCTCGAGCTGTCCGTATTGCGGCGTTGGTTGCGGCGTCATCATTGAGTCAAAAACGCAAGACGGCATGCAGGAGATCGTTGGCGTTCGTGGTGATCCGGATCATCCGGCCAATTTCGGTCGACTCTGCAGCAAGGGCAGCAGCCTGCATTTGACCGCTCAGCCGTTACGTCGCGCCCAGAGCCGGGCGCTGCGGCCCATGACGCGCCTGGATCGGCTGGACCCCTTGCGCGAGACGTCCTGGGACCAGGCGCTTGATCTGGTGGCCGACCGGTTCGCGGCGTGTATTGGCGAGCACGGCCCGGACTCGGTCGCCTTCTACGGCTCGGGCCA
>JANORY010000501.1:0-1227 GCA_031415535.1 Burkholderiales bacterium
ATTCGTCGGAATGCAAATCGCGTCGGCATCCATTTCCATCGTGAACGAATAATCGAGCAACTGGTCAGGCTCCAAAAGGCCCGACGTGCCGTCGTAAATGTTGCCATTCAGGAAAAAATCCTGCCCGTAAACCGGGAAAATCGTCGCGCTCTGCGGCCCGTTCGTCGTCGGCTCCTGCACGACGGCGACCATGTTGGCCCCTGGAATATTCAGTTCGTCAATCTGCAATTCATCAAGCGGCACGTTGCCGTTATTCTGCACGCGGACGCGGAAAGTCACGTCATAATTGCCAATCACGCCGCTCGCCGCCGCCACAAAACCGGTCACTTCTTTCGAAGCCCGGATGCGCGGCAGGTAAACGGGGGTCGGGTCGTTGTGGTGGTCAATCGGCAGACCGCCGAGGGTCGCGCCAGGGGCTGCGTCGTTGCGGTTTTCGGGATTCGGGCCTGAATCGCTCAAATCTGAAACCATGCCCGCCGTCGGCGGCGTGTTCGTAAACACATAATTGGCCATCGCAACCGCCTGATTTACAGGCGGCACGGGGGTCAAATCACCGTTCACGACCGCCGTAATCGTCACCATTATCTGCGAATTGCAGGCCAGCGGGCCGGTCGAAGTAATGGCAGACTGAACCGCCGACGTGCCGGTGAAGCCACCAACCGCCGTCGCCGGGCCACTCAAAACGGTGACGTTCGAGACCGAAACAAAGCCCGCTCCGAGGTTGCCAGCCGCGTTAAACTGGTCTTTCAATTGAACAGCCGTGAGCGGAATCGAACCAACGTTTTCAATCGTGTATTTAAATACGACCGTAAAATTATTAGTGCAACCCGTCGGGTCGGCAACCATCGTTACCGACTGCACTTCTTTCGAAATTTTGATGTCCGGAATTTCAATCGGCGTCGGGTCGTTGCAGCCCGCCGCGCTCGAAGGAGCCGCCGCGTTCGGCGAATTCGGGTCGCTGCCGGAGTCGCTCAAATCAGTTGCAATCGTCACCGCATTCGTTGCCGGATTGACGAAACGGCCTGAAACCAACACCTGATTCGTCGGAATGCAAATCGCGTCCGCATCCATTTCCATCGTGAACGAATAATCCAGGATTTGGTCGGGGTTCAAAATGCCCGACGTGCCGTCGTAAATGTTTCCGTTCAAAAAGAAATCCTGCCCGTAAACCGGGAAAACGCTCGCGTTTTGTGCGCCATTCGTCGTCGGAATTTGAACAACCGCGAC
>JANORY010000502.1:0-2556 GCA_031415535.1 Burkholderiales bacterium
TGCACGCTTCAAAGCCCTTGATACCGGTCGAATCGAAAAAGATATTTCCAGTGAACCCTCACCACGAACCGACCGGGCTTGTCCAACACCCGGTTCAGATCGTGGCTCGCTTCGCGATCACGATCTAACCTTATTCGTTAGGCGTCATTTGGCTACGTTGTGTGCGACCGTGATGCCGAATTGTTGCCTGATTTCGCGTAGTGGAACACCGAGAAAACGCTCGAACTCTGCCCAGGGCCAGCGAGAATGTTGGCGCAGGCAACGGAATACGGTGCGCGGAAAAACGACCAGTGAATGGGCAACCGTCTTCAGGACTTCTCGAAGAGACAACTGCTTGTAAATTTGAAGCGACTCATGCAGTCGATAGCCCCAGAGTACGCCAAATCCGGCAGTAGTGCCAAGAATGCTGGCGATCTTAACGACAGCCTCGTCATCGAGCGCGACCCCGCAGCCGAAAACGACGTGCGCTGCGTCGTGGCAGCGAAAGAAGCGCTGGCCCTCGGGTGACATGGTGCGAACGTTGGCCAATCCGGGGTTGGCGGCGTAGTACTCGGCGATAGCCTCGGCCAGGGTTTGCTGTGAGTCTTGGTGCTCGTAGGTTTGCATGATGCCTAGTCCAAATTGACCCGCTGTTTTTTCGGGCCGGCGCCAAGGTGCGACAGCACGGAAAAGACGCGCCGGCCCGAAAAAATTGTCCGCGTCCAATGTCAAGTTATACCGTACTAAGCTGCTACCGTTCTTGACCGCGACTGCCGCTGCTTGGCCTTTGGTGCCGATAGTTCTTCGCGTACAACTTGGCGAACTGCCTCTATAACGGAGCGCTGCTGTATAAAGGCCACCAAAGCATCGTTAATTAAGGTCTGGTAGTTCCCTGCGCCCGCCCGTTCTACTTGCCCTCGGAAATAGTCGACTACCGAGTTGTCGATCCGGATTGAGATCTTGGTCTTGCCCGGTTCAATCGCAAGTACAGGGCCACGCTTGGCCTTCGAGAAGTCGATGTCCCGATAGGGCTCAGCGGCGATTTTTTTCATACTGTTTCCTTTGCGACTTAATGGCAGGCCACGAAGCAATAATTCGATAGACGTCTGGCTCTCGATGCGTAAAGATCACTACCAACAGATCGCCGGTCGCACTCATTCCGAGCGTGACAAAGCGCTGCTCATCGATAGAATCCGTGTCCTCGCGAGTTAAGGCGAAGTCGTCAGTGAGTACCGTCGCCGCCTCGGCAAAGGACACGCGGTGCTTCTGCAGGTTTTCCTCGGCCTTCTGTGGATCCCAATCGATTTTCACAGCCTCGATTGTATGGACATTTGTCCTCTATGTCAAGGTTCGCTCATCGATTGACATGACGGCCTCTGCACCCGCAGTCTTGGGGTATAACATCCAAATTGACCGGCTGTTTTTGTGGGCCGGCGCCAATGTGCGACAGCACAACCCACATGCGCCGGCCCGAAAAAATTGTCCGTGTTCAATGCCAGGTTAGATTTCATTTCGGCACCCTCTTCAACCGTTCTGCCATCCTTGTTTGCCAACCTGGACCGGTAGCACGCCACTTGCTGATGATGTCCTCCGGTAACCGCAGCGAGATCAGCCGCCTCGGATTCTCGGACTTCGGTCGCCCACCTTTATTCACACTCGCTCGCGCAAGCATTTCTTCCGTGAGCTCCGGCAGCTCATCGTATTCGTGAGGCTGGATAACGTGCGCATCGACGCGACGCAGATCAGAGCCCAATTTTCGGACCAATGCGGGTTTGCTCGCGCTCATTCGCTTTCCTCATGCTAAATACGTGGCGATCCTCGCCACGAGGCACATAACCGACTACGACCATGCGGCCTTCGAGCGAACCGTAACAAATGATTCGCGTTTCACCATAATCTTTGCGCAAATCTTCGGCTTCGATGTTCGGCGCTGCGAAGACGTACACCGCGTCTTCGTAGTCCAGGCCGCGCTCCTCGAGATTGCGCCATCTTTTGTCCGGATCATAGGTGATAGCCACCCAGTTATTGTAACTACGTTAACCCGGGGGCGCAATGCCGCACTGCTGAACGGTTGTCTTGAAACTTGTCCGTGTGGAATGCCAGGTTAGGTTTCATTTCTGCACCTCGATCAAACCTCATGCAGCAGCAAGCTGCCTGGCGCAGACCTGCCGCTCGATTTCCTTGCGCGTCGGCAGCGTCTTCAGATCGTAGCTCGCCTGTAGCGCCAGCCACGATCCAGCGTCGCCGCCAAAGTAGCAGGCCAAACGAACAGCCGTGTCCGCGCTGATGCTTCGACGCTCTTTTACGATTTCGTGCATTCGCGTTGCTGGCACTCCGAGAGCCACCGACAGCGCGTTGACACTCAGCTCGAGCGGAACCAGGTAGTCCTCCCGAAGTACCTCGCCGGGATGCACAGCTCTCATTCGGTCAATCGGTCGGGTCACAATTTCACCTCTCAATGGTAGTCAACGATTTCAACGTCTTGGGGACCAACCTTGGTCCACACAAAACACAGTCGCCATTGCTTGTTAATCCGAACACTGTGCTGACCTTTGCGATCACCGACAAGCGCCTCGA
>JANORY010000503.1:0-1339 GCA_031415535.1 Burkholderiales bacterium
TCCGAAGGCGACGGATTTGTAACCGACGCCCGCGGTAACGTCCGGGTTTTTGAGCTGAACGGCCAAGGTCAGCCTTATCTGAAGCCTGGCGAGCGGCTGGTGACAACGCACTACTACAAAGCAGCCGGAGGTGAAATCGTTTATGTGGATGACCTGCGGTCAATTCCGGCCGGCGTCGACCCAACCCAGATTCGGATGGCACAGTCGCATTACTACGGCGAGACGCTGATCGCGCGCGACTTCCGCGTCCCCAACGAATACTTCCAAAGCGTCGAAGCCCATGCCATCGCAGCGGGCGATTCGATCACAGCGATACGCCGGCAAGTATCAGTCCCGCCAACCGGACCGTTTGCCGAGTTAGCAAAATATATTGACAAAGGTTCAGGCCAGGTGAATCCTTTGCAGTGGGAGGACTTCAAGACGCGAGCAACCGAGATCGCGATTGCTCAAGGCACACCGGTGCGAATGGTGGTGACCAGCAACGGCATGGTGAATTCGTATCAACAGGCGAATGCCAACGCGGTACAGTTGGCCAGTGGAATTCCGAATGCGATCGTCGTGAATGTACTCAACCCAAGCAGTGGGTCGTACTTTTCGGATGGGCTTGAGGCGTTGCGTGGGAAGTTGGGCGTGCAACAAACGGTGAGCGCCTCGATTGCTTCGCAGATATTGGAGGCGCGGGCATTTCAAGAAAATGTAGAAAGGGAATTGGTCGATCGAGAAGTGATTTTTGATCCAGTTAATTTGCTCGTGGTAGCGCATAGTCAAGGTACGATCAACTTGAATCAAGCGCTTACCTTGCTTAAGGATCAAAGTTTACTTTCACAAATCGACGGAGTATTCGTGGGTACGGCTGTTAACAAAGTGCCGACTGGCCTTGCAAATTTATTGAATGTCACTGACCAGAATGACCCAGTTTCTACGTTATGGACCAGAGGTTTGAGAGCCCTATCGAATACCTTCGAAACAGTCCCGACAAACTATCGGCAAGTGACAACCAACTTCAATGCCGAGCACACGTCGGGTCAAGGTCTCCCGACGGGAAACAATCATTCCATGCATCTCTACTTAATGCGGCCTGAGGTTCAAAGTGCCTTAGCAATAATGCTCAAAGTCAACTCAGTTCGATTTACGCCGCGTTTAGCGCCGCCCTACACGCATTTGCCAGACACTCGAACAGACGGTTGAGCGTATGGTAAAACGCAAAGTGTTTCTATTGATCGCGTTATTCTCGTCGGGATTGAGCCTTCTGGTGTCTTTCGTACATTCCCAGGAGCGCAGCATTGAAAACATATCGATCGAAATTCACGTTAAGGACGAAACGGGCAAGCCAGTACCG
>JANORY010000504.1:0-2183 GCA_031415535.1 Burkholderiales bacterium
ATCCCTAATTACGCCGATCTGGAGAAAATTCCCGTCAGTGACAGGCCACTCGGAGATCGGCTGGCTATCATTTCAGCCAGACGCAATGAACACATTCGCGGGCTTGACCTGTTGGTCGAAGCGCTGGGCCAGATTCACCGCGCAGGTATCGATTTCGAAGCGCACATCTGTACCAATCACGGTCGTGAAGCACTCGAAGGACAGGCCGCCGCGCTTGGCTTCAAGGATCGGCTGACAACCAGCACTGATACGATGGACGAGGTTCTGGCGAGATACCATCGATTCCATGTCGCTGTAGTGCCCACTCGCTCGTCCGAAGGCACAAGCCTCGCGTGTGTCGAAGCCCTCGCCGCCGGTCTGGCCGTGGTGTGTACGCCCGTCGGCGGACTCGCCAACCTGGTTGTTCCCGGATTCAACGGTTTTGTCGTGCCACCGATTGCTGGGCGAATCGCGCAGTCGTTGATCGAGTGTGACGACCGGGTTCAGCTCGCACGTTTGCGGCAGAACGCTTTGTCAATGCGCACTTGCCTCGGCCTGGAGGCCTGGCGCAGCTCGGTGCGTACTTGGCTAATGGCTTGAGCAAATCGATTCAGGCCTTATGACGACTCGCTTGGCTCCGCTGGACTATCGGATTCCGAACTGGGATACCAGTCAGATCATCGCTCGGGATTGCCCGCTTTGTGACGGCTCGAACAACCCGACCCGTGCGCAACGGCCAGACGGGTTGACGGTTCGAAACTGCAATCATTGCCAGCTTTTTTATGTTTCGCCTGCGCCTTCGATGGCGGCCTTGGCTCACTTCTACCAGTCCTACCACCGCGCATTCTTTGACGATACGACGCTGACGGCGTCTGGGTTGTTGACCGATCTGAAAATGCGCGATCCGTACGACGATATCAGGATCCAGGCACTGGCGTCACATCTGAGCTTAGACGGCGCACGAGTTCTCGATATTGGCTGCGGCAAAGGCGCATTCCTCTTTCAGCTCAAGCGTTTAGGTGCCCTGACGCAAGGCATTGAAATCGATCACCTGGCGGTTGATTTTGCTCGAGCGATTGGCATTGAAGATGTTCATTGCGGCTATCTCGAAAATTTCGAGTCTGACTTGCGCTTCGATGTCGTCACGATGTTGGATGTGCTCGAACATCCGTTGAATCCCAGCGAGTTGGTCGAGCGAGCGGTTCAGCTTTTGAAGCCCGGCGGGCTCCTGATGGTCTGGACGCCAAACGGTGCCCGCCCTTGGGTGGATCCGCTCCAAATTACCTTTAGGGTCGACCTCGAACACATGCAATATTTCGGCCCCAAGAACCTGGTTTTCTTGGCGGCGCGGTTTAATCTGGAGATACTGCATTTGGAGACGCTCGGCTATCCGAGTCTGGCCGACCTGATCACGCCTCGAACCCGCAAACGCTCAATAAACATCAAGACGCTCGCCAAGCGTCTGCCCTATTTTGCAATGCTCAAAACAATCCGTGATCGATGGCGTCGCCCGCCCAGCCTGCGGCGCGGAAACTATCATCTGCTTGGCATCCTGAGAAGTTCAACAAGCTCTCTGATCTCGGAATCAATCAAAAATAGCGAAAACCCTCTTTAAATTCGACTCTCGGTCGTACAGTTCGCGGACCAATTGAAGCGTTTGGCGGGAATGTGTTTCGAGCAGGTCGGGTCTAGCCAAATAGCGATGTATCGCCTGAGCCAACAATTGCGGCGAGGCAACCGGCACAACGTAGCCGTTGACATCGTCGTGAACCAGATCGGTAATAGCGCCTACGTTGGTGCCAATCGCGGGTAACCCACGCGCTGCGGCCTCCAGCAAAGCATTGGGGAAGCCCTCCGCATGGGACGGTAGAACCAGAACATGGGATTGATCGACCAGATCGCGGACAGCCCCACTGTCTAACCAACCGTGGATACGAATGCGGGCGGCCGGACCTTCTGGGTATCGCAATCGCAGCGAATCTTCGAGTAATCCGCCGCCGATGAGATCCAGATGTACTTCCTGCTCGGGGTCAATCAGATCAAATGCGTTACACAGATCCAGAACGCCTTTTTCGAACACCACCCAGCCAACAAATACCAAACGCAGCGGTTCGCCCGGTCGTCTGCGTTTCGGTACGGCACAGACTTCCATATGCGGCGGCAGCCAGTTTCGAATGACTTCGATCTGATGAGCCGGGGCGCCG
>JANORY010000505.1:0-1315 GCA_031415535.1 Burkholderiales bacterium
AGTTCCGCCAAGCGCTGCGCAGTACCGACATCGACCCAGCGACCGGAAAAATACTCACCGCCGACGCGTTGCTGGTCGGCAGCGCTTCGCAGTAACGGTGCCAATGCAGATTTTTGCCCGGCGACACAGGACTCGAATAAGCGGGGATCGAACAGTGCGATTCCCGAGTAAGTCAGTCGACTGCTACCCTGGTTGCGCAGCCACCCGGCGTCGAGCGCAAAATCGCCGTTCGGATTGTGCGCAGGGTTATCGATCAATACGCACCAGGCCAGTAAGTCGGCGGCCCGCATTTGTGCGCCGATGGTCAGCGCGCGCTCGATCGGCCAGTTGGTGAAGATATCGCCATTAATCACCAGAAACGGTTGGCGGCCAATGAGCGGTAATGCAGTAGCGATGCCGCCAGCCGTTTCCAGCGCCTGCGGCTCGGCTGAGTAGCGTATCTGCAGACCCCACTGGCGCCCGTCGCCCAGGGCCGTTTCGATCATGGCCCCAAGATGGGCGTGATTGATGACCACCTGTTGAATACCGGCCTTGGCCAGACGACGTAAATGCCAGACAATTAACGGCGTGCCGGCCACTTTCAGCAAAGGTTTGGGGCAGTGATCAGTCAATGGGCGCATTCGCTCACCGCGCCCGGCGGCCAGAATCATGGCGGTATCGATCATTGAGCAGTTTTTTTTGAACGTCAGCCGGTTTTTTAGAATGTCAGGCCGGTGCTTCGAGGACCGGCCTCGATCCGCTCGATCAGTTCGGTCAGGCGATCAAACGCGCGATAACGTGCCGCCGCCTTGCGCACATACTCCAGCACCAGCGGCATATCATTCAGATAGCGATCTTTACCATCGCGGTAACACAGGCGCGCAAAAATTCCGAGCACCTTTAAGTGGCGCTGCAAACCCATCCATTCGAAATCGCGATAAAAGTCAGCAAATGCCGCGCTGACCGGCAGTTTGGCACTGCGCGCCTGCTCCCAATAACGAATGCACCAATCGAGCACCTGCGGTTCTTCCCAGCGAATATAGGCGTCACGAAGCAAGGACACCAGATCGTAGGTAATCGGTCCGAACACCGCATCCTGGAAGTCGAGCACCCCGGGATTGGCGCTGCCTTCAAGGATCATCAGATTGCGGGAGTGAAAATCGCGATGCACAAATACCTGCGGCTGTGCCAGGTTATTGTTCAGCAGGGTAGTGAACGCGTCTTGCAAGGTTTTCTGGTCGGCGACGGAAAGCGTGATGCCTTTGTGTTTGGCCAGGTACCAGTCGGGGTAGAGCATCAGCTCGCGGCGCAGCAGCGCTTCATCGTAGGCTGGAAA
>JANORY010000506.1:0-2165 GCA_031415535.1 Burkholderiales bacterium
CAACAGCGTTCATGAAAAAAAATCACGCCACCGTCTGGGTTCCGCCCCGGACGGTGGGTGAGCATGCATTTGCAGCCGACGCACTGCTGTGGACGGCGCGTATGCAGGGCGCTGGAAAGGTCGCGCCGATCGAGCGTAACAGTCTCGATTCCTTGACCGGGCTGAAGTCGGTGAACCTGATTTTTGATGCCCGCGATGTCAGTTTGCTGAGTGCGCAGTTGCCGCCGCTGCCGCCGGCGAAATTGCTGCGCGCGCTGCCGAATATTGTCGAAGAACAGATTCTTCAGGATGTCGGCTCTTGTGCCTTCGCGGTGGGTGGTGTCAGCCGAGACACCGAAAAGCTGGTCGCGGTCATCGACAAGGCCTGGCTGGAGTTTGTGCTCGGTGCCTTCGAGCGCCGTGGACTGTGGGTGACGGCCGCTTGGCCCGCACAGTTGACCTTGCCGATGGAGGCTGAGTCCTGGGCCTTGTTGTGTGTGAATGACGGTATTGCGGTTCGTACCGGACCCGTGAGTGGTCTTGGCTGGGTCGCCGCAGCCGATCCGACCGGTCGCGCCGAGGCACTTGAGGCAGCGCTGACGGCAGCGGCGAACGGTCGCCCATTACAGCGCGAGTTGACGGTCTACTGTGAAGACGCTAGTTGGACCGTACCGGTTGAAGCGGCGGCATCGAAGCTCAATCTTGATCTGAGCATTACCGGCTTGCAGGCCACCCGCAGTTGCGCGGTTAATCTGCTCGACGGCCGGCCATCAACTGCCAGTCAGCGCTGGATCGGCAATATTGATTGGCGCGCCTGGCGCTTGCCGCTGGGCTTGGCGGCGGCTTGCCTGCTGGCATTCCTGGTCGGTTTAAATGCGCATTGGGCGCAATTGGTTCGCGAACGTAGTTCGTTAAAGGCCGGTCTGGAGCGCAAGTTCCAGCAGACCTTTCCGAACATACCGGTGATTGTTGATCCGATGTTGCAGATGCAACGGCAGGTTGCCACCTTGCGTTCACGATCGGGCCAAAGTGCGCCGGAAGATTTCGGTCCGCTGCTGGCCAAGCTGCCGGCCGCCCTGGGCGGGCGTAACGATGCGGTGGCCGGTGTTGAGTACCGGGAAGGGCGCCTGCGCATGCGGTTCTCGCCAAGCTTTGTTGAATCGCGCGCCAGCCGCGATAGTCTGACCGACGCGTTTCGGCGTCAGGGATTGCTGTTGAAGTTCGATGCTGAAGGCCAGGCCACCGCTTCGGTCAGTCTGGTCAGTTGATGGAAACCTTCATACAGTGGTGGCGCAGTCTCGCGCATCGCGAGCGACAGATGGTGGTTGGCGCAGCGGCGGTTCTATTGCTCGCGCTGGGCTATCTGGTGGCCTTTGAGCCGGCCTGGGTGGGCCGCCAAAAACTCGCGCAGGAGTTGCCGCAACTGCGTTCGCAATTGGCGCAAATGGATGCGCTCAGTTCCGAGGCCAGGCGAATTTCTGGTGTGACCGGCAATAATGAATCAGCCGCCAACCTGCGACAGGCGCTGGAAGCATCGATTGCCAGTGCCGGCTTAAAGCCATTCATGACCCAAGGCAATTTTCAGGGCGATCTGATCGAAGTCAAATTTAATGCGGCTCCGTTTGCCTTGTTGGCAAGCTGGTTAGCGGGCACAGTGCGCGAGACACGGGTTCGAGTAGTCGATGCCAATGTACAACGCGAAACCACCGCCGGCCTGGTGACCGCGAAGATTGCCTTCGAATTGCCGAAACGCGAAAGCCGCTGACCCAGTGTTCACGAAACGGTTGTTCACAGGGACAGCCTGGGCGATAGCGGCGCTTCTGGCGGTGCTTGCGACGCTGATCTGGTTTGCACCAGCGGTGATGGTCGACGTGGCACTCGAACGGGCAACGGCCGGCCGATTACGCCTGGCCAATGCCTCGGGCACTTTTTGGGAAGGTCGCGGCCGCATCGTTCTGGCCGATGTCCTGGCCGATGTCTCGACCAGTAATGAGTTCGTCGGTGATCGCACGGTGGTTCAGGGCTTGGTGTTGCCGGGTGAACTCACCTGGTCGATTCGTCGTTTGCCGATTCTGCTGGGCATGATTGACGCGTCGTTGCGGATTGATGGTATGGCTGCGCCGTTGCGCTTGTCGGGAAGCTTCAATGAATTGCGATTGTCAGCGGGCAGCTTGAATCTGGCCAGC
>JANORY010000507.1:0-5642 GCA_031415535.1 Burkholderiales bacterium
GAAAGCCCCCGGCTTTGCCGGGGGATGGTTACTCGAGCTAACTTCCGCGCCTAGGGCGCACGTCGGTCTCGATCGTTCGGCTCGATTCGATGAGTCATGCACCGGCATAGACAAATCCTGGAAAATAATGGCAGGCATTGAGCAAGCGAGTCAGCAGCATGGGCACTCTCAGCGTAAGCCCACCGAAACCAACAAACTTTCCGGCAGTGGGTTGTATGTCGTGGTGCCCCCATTTGAAGTCTATGCGGCGAACATCACGCCGGATAAGGAAACGGGAATAGGCACCTGGAGCGATTCCGACATCAAGCGTTCAATCGTCGCGGGGGTAGGGCCCGCGCATGGCCATTAGCAAATGTGTCACTCGCGCCGGTGATGTACAGCACCTTCTACAAGGCGCACACACCGTGCGACCTTGATGCCGTTGTAGCTTGCTTGCGTTCTATTCCCGCAGTGCACAATTCGGTGCCCACCCCCGTCTACTAGGTGGCCGTCAAGGGACAGATCTATCCGGATGCCGAACGCGGATTCTCTGATCAGGACTTGCGCCGAACATCTCGGCCAATCCTTCCGCCGGAATCGGCACCTGGAGTGACGCAGAGATCAAACGCGCGATTACCCTCGGGATATCGCGCGATGGCCGCAAGCGAAAACCACCCATGCAGTACAGTTCTTGCGCTGGATTGAAACACGACGATCTTGATGCGCTGGTCGCCTGGCTACGCACCGTAGCACCGCGTCCTTGAAGGCGCATTCGTAATAATTCCCCAACCACCTCAAATGGATTGTTCGGCGGGTTGATCTGCCTCGAAGCTCCAGTCATAAATTCATCGGGCAACGGATTCTCGTCTGCGCTTTGGTCGATTGGCGCGCGCTGACCGGCACTTCGCGCCGATCGGCCAACGCTTCGTCATATATGACTATCCGTCAAGTGCCCAACGTTGCAGGATTCGCCCGGTCAACCCTGCACATTCCATAGGTGACCCCTCGGCGGGCCTGGCGAACCACCGCCCATGGCGAGCATCAATGACCCGTTCAAGAACGTGTCATTCGGCGATCTACCGGCCATCCGCTCGATCAAGGCGCGCGATGGCACGGAACTGGCCTATCGTGCGTACCCGGCGGCCGAAGCCACCGCGCGCGGCAGCGTCGTACTGGTGCACGGATCGTCGGCGAGTTCGAACAACATGCACGTTCTGGCCAAGGCATTCGCCGCGTCCGGATATGTTGCCTACGCACTCGACATTCGCGGGCACGGCGATATTCGCTGCCGGTCACGCGCTTCGCGCTGAACGAACAGGCCAAGGCCTTTTTGACCCCGGAATATTCCTACGCCTTGACGAAGAACTTCCGGCCCGAGCGCGACTACCAGGCCAACATTCAAGGCACCGCGCAACCGATGCGGCTGATCGGCGGCAGGAAGACAAAGCGTTTTATACCGATCGATTCGCCGAGGTGTTCAAAGCGCAGGGCAAGGTCATATCGATCACCTTGCTGCCTGCTATCGGACACGTTCCCTTGACTTTGGACTCCGTCGTTGTTCAGGCCGCCGTATCGGCGCTGGGCGCGAACTCCGATCGCGAGCTGCGGCCGGAAACTGCCTCGATCAGCGAGTGGTGAATTTTGAAGGACGCGGGCCGTCGCCGTCGTTCCAAACCTCGTCGCTCTTGGAACCAGCCGTGCCACCGCTGAAGGAACCGTTGTTGGTTCCCTCGGCACCGTTGCCCCAGCCGTTATTGCCCTTGGCCGCCTTGCACGGATCCGGCGGGCAACCGCACCTGCCGCCACCGGACACGTCGTTCATCTCGGATGTAGTTAGTTTACGCATGTGTCTTACCCTTTGTCTCGTTAATCGTCTGGTATCGTCAGAGTTGCGGCTAATCTTCAGTTCCTCAACTCGCCTTGGCATAACGCCGAGGCAAGGATGCATCAAGAATGTGGACAGAGCAATGTATCACTCCTTGACATGTTAAACAGATGTTCTATGTCGACGGACCCAAGGACTCGCGACTCATCGCGAGGCGTCGCGAAGACGCATCACTGGGAATCTTTGCTTCACCGGACCATCTGAAGAAGCATGGCATGGCACTGCACGGAACATCGATGCATTGCGGCGGCATCGATTCAGTTCGGTATGCATAACGGCGCGATGAAGTTCGTCAGTCGCTCGGTCGTGTTCAAGACGGACAACTCCAATGCCGGATACTTGGTGGCCTTGCAGGCAGACGGCTGGAACCGGATGCGTTGATAGCGGATCTTCAGCGAGGCGCGGCATGGATCGGCCATCTCCGCGCGAAACCCGCTCCGGCGCACATCCTTGCAGTACGCTTGGGCCATCTTGACGGCAATCGTATGCTCACTTCCCGACGCACGCCTACGATTGACCGGCTTCAGCGTTCATGTTCGCAGCAATACGCGATCGGGACCAATCACGATCATTAAAAGTCTATGGCTCAAGGTTTTCGGCTCCATCGTGTTGACTTTACAACTGAGACAAAAGCGAGCAATACCGCTTGGTGCCTCGCCAATGTTTGGGATGTAACTCGACTTGGAAGTATCTACCATCGGAGAATGGTCTTCCAATTTTGACGAAGTCATCTCTAGCGGCGGCGCAGTCAGTTGGGTTGAGAAAAGTCGGAGATCAACATGTCATGGCGTACCGTTGTTTATGATCATCGCGGAACGGGTGAGACCCGGGTTCCAGTCGAGAAGGTCACCGTCGAAGCGCTGGTGGACGATATCTTCCGGGTTATGGACGCCATGTACATTCATAGCTGTGTGCTGGCGAGATTTTCTCGTGGTACTGTCGCGGTGATGCGCGCTGTTCTGAAGCATCCTGAGCGCTTCGAGGGACTGATCCTCATGAACGGACATGGTGAAGTTCGTTTGCCCGGAGGCGCAGAACCCGATCGATTGGCCAAAACAACTACGTGAAATGAAGTTGCCGACGCAGCACTCCCGTGTCCGGAATCAACAGGGTTGCGGCCAGCCATGGACCGGCCTATGATCATTTCAGAACGGCCGGACAATTCACCGGACTGTTGATTTCCAGGGCCTTATCGCCTTGCATAAAAATGTGAAACGAGGGGACGAAGATGAAAACCGAGTTGTTGTATCTGGTCTATGTCACTGCACTGACGGGGTTGTTGTGGATCCCGTACATTCTCGATCGGCTGACCGTACGAGGGCTGCAGGATGCAGTCGGTTATCCCGACAACCCGAAACCACAATCGGCATGGGCGCAACGATTGATGAAGGCGCACGCCAATGCAGTCGAGAACCTGGTTATTTTCGCCGCACTTGTATTGGCCGCGCATGCGCTGGGAATTTCAAATGCAGCGATCGCGTCGGCGGCAATGGTTTATTTCTGGGCCCGGGTAATACACGTGCTGTCGTACACCTTTGCGATCGCCTGGGTACGCACCCTGGCCTTTACAGTCGGATTTTTCGCGCAAGCCACCATCGCCTGGCAAATCCTCGCTCATTGATCCGCTGTACCATTCATCGCCCGACCGGCGACAGCATCGCCGGTCGGGCTTGGAAAACCAAAACGGAGACACGACATGCGGCGATTCAGCAGCCACTCATTCGGTGGCCACCGGTTGACACTTTTTCTGATCGGACTGCTGTTGTCTGGTTCGGCGCTGGCCCAACAAACCTACCCGAACCGCCCGTTGCGCGCAGTGATTCCATGGCCTCCTGGTCAAGCGACCGATCTGGTCGGTCGGGTGATTGCACAGAAGCTGGGTGAGGTGCTGGGTCAAGCCGTCGTGCCGGACAACCGCGCGGGTGCGGGCGGCATGATCGGTACTGACTACGTCGCCAAGGTCGCGCCCGACGGTTACACGATTCTGATTGCATCGAGTGGTCCGGTCACGATCAATCCGTTGCTGCAAAAGGCACCCTACGATGTTGATCGCGACCTCACGCCCGTGGCCATGATAGGCCTCTCATCCTATGTGCTGGTCACCGGCACCGCCTTCCCGGCCAACAATGCCAAGGAGTTCGTAGCCCTGATCAAGGCCAACCCGGGCAAGTACACGTTTGCCTCGTCAGGCACGGGTGCCACAGCCCATCTGGTGGCCGAGTGGTTCAACATGCGCGCCGGCCTGACGGCAACACATGTCGCCTACAAAGGCAGCGCACCGGCATTGACGGATGTGGCTGGCGGCCAGGTTGCCTACGCCACCGAAACGGTCGCGGCGACCATGCCCTTGATTCGGGCGGGCAAACTTCGGGCCTACGGCCTGACCCTGTCGAAGCCGTCGGCGTTGGCGCCGGGCATCGACCCACTGGCCGAATCATTAGGCTTGCCGGACTTCGACGTGGGTGCCTGGATCGGCATCATGGTTCCATCCGGAACACCCAAACCAGTGGTCGATCGACTGTCGGCCGCTATGGTGACCGTCATGCAGGCGCCCGACGTGCGCGAGCGCCTTACCGGGGTCGGGCTGGAGGTTGACTATCGGGGTGCCGATACCTTCGCCCAGCACCTGAAGGTTCAGCAGGCCCGGTTCGCCGACATCATCAAACAGGGTGGAATCAAGGTTGATTGATGCAGGACGCCTTATCGTCTGGAACGGATAAGGTCGCTGCCTGGTCTGAAGGATGATCCAGTGCAATTCTGTGAATTCCGCGACACCGGCCTCGCCGCCGAAGCGCCCGTAACCTGAGCCCTTGACGTCCGACGAGTTAGAAGATGACAACCTCACAATTCTCGACCTCGAGAACATCGTACTGACCGGAACAATCAAAGTAGTCCAACGTGATTGAAAAACTCGCGAAAGCAAATACGTCATCGAAGGCCGCACGCTTGAAGGCTTTGAAGCAGAAGTCGTCGCGAAGTTCGGTCTCGGCGGCAAACTCATCTTTATTACCGTTTATGCCTGTTCAAGCAAGGTGCGCTTACTGCTTAAGCAAAAAGCTGGAACTTAAGCGCGTAAACCGGACGTTCGGGCAAGGCGCAGATCTACTGGTAATTGAGTCAATTCCAATCTGGTCCTTTGCCGATTAATCGTTGACCAGCGTCCGTATTTGCGACTTCTCGATCCGACTGGAAAAATCCAGATTAACAAAGGTCAATCGTTTTCTGAAATTGCTGGTCAATTTTTGGCCGGCGACAACAGTCTGAGTGACTTCGATGATCATAAAGGCCGGCCAATTCGACCGAAATGCGGCCTTCGCAACTTCCATAACCGGAGTAGTCGAAGCTACTTCGTGTCGAAGGCGGATCACCCGGATGCGAATCGTTTGCCAAATAACGCGGGAGGTAATAAAAAGCCATTTTAGGTGCAACGGCCGCAATAGTTGACTGATTCCGAACTACTCAACTACGCTCGGCCAGGGATGGCGTCGGCTTTCGGAGTTCGATGAATCGATTTAATGCAGCCGAGGATGACACAAATGCCGACTCACCCTCTAAGCCTTGAGCAGAATCACGCTGGCCGATCCGAACTCATCAGACCCCTCGCGCAAGCCAGCCGCTGGATGCTGATTGCCGCAGCGTGCCTTGTGCTCGGCGCTGGGTTCGATCTGTTCGTATTTGCCGAACACACCGGCACGATGTTCGCCTGGGCGATCGACCCGCCGCTGACCGCCGCCTTTTTCGGAGCCAACTATCTCGCAGCGGGCGTGGTCGAGATCGG
>JANORY010000508.1:0-1073 GCA_031415535.1 Burkholderiales bacterium
GGTCGAAGTGCCGACTGCGACAAAAAGCGCCACGCCGGCGGCGATCACTGCGCGTCGATTCAAAGCTGAGTTCATGCGGTGTCTCCTCAAAATATGGATTGGTATTAATTTAGTCAGAAAGCTAGAAATTCGAACGTTTACAACTCGAAGGCTTCATGGGATGCGAGTATGTCTCAGGCACCCCGGACTGCCCAAGCCTCCAAAAGGTTCGGGTTAACCCTTAAAATGAATGATAAACGCGCAAATTGTGCGAATATCGCACTTCACCGTGCGATCTGCGCTTGCGACCGCGCGATCGACTCACTATCGTGCGTTCCTTCTCGAACTAACCATAAGTGCACCGTTTTGAAATCATTGCTCGGGCACATCGCAGGCGGCTCATTGATGCTCAAGACTGAACCCCTGGCAAGCCGAGACTGGATTGCCGGCCTCGACAAGGGCTTGCGAATCCTCGAAGCCTTCAACGATGTGTTGCCGCGCATGACGCCAACCCAGGCGGCCCAGTGCACTGGTCTGTCGCGAACTGCAGCGCGCCGTTATTTGCTGACGCTGCAGGAATTGGGTTACGTCGCCAGCGACGGCAAGACCTTCTGGCTCGCGCCGCGCGTGTTGCGGGTCGGCTGGGGCTACTTCGACACGGCTCGTTTGCCGCGCACGGTGCTGCCGTATTTGCAGCGCGTCACCGGCCTCCTCAACGAAGTGGCCTTGTGTGGCGTGCTTGACGGCGACGATGTGGTCTACATTGCCCGCAACGGCGCAAACCGTGTGCATAACGTCGGCTTTGTGCTGGGTGCCAGAGCCAACGCAAATCTGACCTCGGCCGGTATCGCAATCCTGTCGTGCCGCGCGCCCGACGATGTCGATCGCTGGCTGAAGGGACGAAGCTTCCGCCCGCACACACCGTTCACACTGACTACCGAGGCCGAGGTCCGAATGGCGATCAATCAAGCTCGCGCCAGCGGCTTCGCGACGCTTGAGCAGCAGCTCGAACCCGGCGTCCGAGGGGTTGCCGTGCCGTTACGTAATCGTTACGGCGACGTCGTGGCCGGTCTGAGTGTCAGTCTGAACATCGG
>JANORY010000509.1:0-4079 GCA_031415535.1 Burkholderiales bacterium
CATTGCTTGTAGTCACTGTAGCCGTGCGCGTTGATGATCGACACAAGAAGATTGCGCGCACCGAGCCATATGAAGCCCTTTGGGTCGTCTTTGGCACGCGCCATGCTTTTCTCAAGTTCGGTATATTCAACCAGTTCTTGACTGGGCTTGCCAAAAAGCGGTGCTCGAACCATCTCACGAACATGCTCGTCCCAAGGGTTAAACCCGACCGTAAAATTTCGCAACTGCTCCCTGTCAAATCCGTTCACCAGACTCTCGAGCGAGAAGGCATGGTTACGAATATCGTGAACGAGTGAATTACGCAGTTCGGACAGGGCCGAAATGAATCGGCGCTCGCCCTTGCTGAGTAGGCTTAGGCGCCCCAAGAATGCGACCTTTCCGGTCGTCTTGTTACTCAGTTCCAGGCGCGAAAAGACTTCGAAGAGCTCAGGTTCTCGAAAGTGAAAAAGCAGAAGGTGTGTACATGCCCCTTCGAAGACCGCATGAATCTTAATCACAAATGCCCAATCATTTTCCTGCTGTAGCTCCTCGAAGAATCCAACGGGTAGTCCCATTTTCCTCTCAAGGTCGAGGATGCCTTTGTCCATTGCGCGCGTAGCTCTCCGCTAAGGTCTAACGTCCAAATTGACCGGCTGTTTTTGTGGGCCGGCGCCACGGTGCGACAGCACAGTTTACAAGCGCCGGCCCGCAAAAATTGTCCGCGTCCAATGCCGTGTTAGACCTCGGCGTCAATCGCGAAGCTCGGTGTTCCAATTGGTTCAAGCGCACAAATCATCTTTCCGGTTCTACTTCGGCTCTTCGCCACGCTCAGGGTTGAGCCATACCGTGCCGTGGCGAAGCGAATGCGGCCCGTCGGCCGGAATTGTTTGTTCGGTAACATCGACGACCCACAGTCGCAATTCGGTCGGAGGAGGAAACCGCTTTGGAATGGCCGCCAGCGCAAACGGTAGGTCCGGCGCCGTGGCGAGCGGTGTGTTCATGAGGTTCCGTTCGCGGCTCATTTCGACGGCAAGTTTGAGATAACGACGAAGAAGTAAGATAGGTGGGAATTGATTTCGTTCTGCCAACCATTCCAGCGCGTCGCGCGCGCACTTTGAGCTATTGCACGAGCGGCAGGCCCAAACTAAGTTGTCTCCAGTGTTTGCCCCACCTCGCTTAGTTGGAATGAGATGGTCGGCCGACAAACGAACCCGGCTTCCGCAGTAGCAGCAGGCTTGCGGTAGCACCATCTTCAAACGCTCAACATCCGCGAGCGGACCGATACTCATCGTCTGTTTGTTTGGCTCGTCGTTGGATTCTGTGGGTAGAAATCGATCATTTTACCGATGTGGTGTTGAGGAATTTATGGAGTTTGCGGCATGTGCCATCGATCGAGTCTTGTTCGGAATCCAGCATGGTTGAGCTGATAAGCGGCCCGCCGTCCTCATCGATGAAGCGCTCGATCAGTTGGTCAGTTGGCAGTCGCCTCAAGGGCGCTTGCTCCTGGCGTCGGCGAATGAGCTCGCCGCCGACCAACCACAGGTTGTCCCGATGTCGATTGAATACCCGTCTGGATAGCTTAAGCCCAAGCAACTTGAGCAGGAACGGCTTGAAGAGCGCCACGATGGCCGTGCCCGGCGCGATGTCCGAGTCGTCGTATCGCCAAGTCATTGGCCACTCTTGCAGGTCCGGGCAGGCCTTTTGCAGCAAAGAGGCTTCGTCCATGGGCACAATGTCTTGGTTTGCGACGCTTTTCTTTGGACTGACCATGTTGTTGACCCGCTTGCTCAATGCTTGCCACCATTTTCCAGGATTTGTCTACGCCAGTGCACGTCTTATCGAGCAACAGCAGACGATCGAGATCGACGTGCGCCCTCGGGTCGGCTCCCGAGCCGTGTGCTCCGGCTGTGACAGACCGGCTCGTGGCTACGATCAACTGGTGCAACGGCGCTTCGAATTCATCCCGGTGTGGGGCTATGCGGTGCAGTTGCTCTACACCATGCGACGCGTGCAGTGCCCGCGCTGCGGCATCAAAGTCGAACAGGTGCCCTGGGCCACTGGCAAACACACCCTCACGCGCGCCTATATGCTGTACCTGGCCCATTGGGCGCGCAAGCTGTCCTGGAAGGAAACCGCGCTGAGCTTTCGCACGAGCTGGGAGAAAGTCTGTCACGCCGTTGAGTATGTCGTGCATTGGGGGCTGGAGCATCGCGACATCAGTTCACTCAAGGCGATCGGCGTAGACGAGATCGCTTACGGTCGCGGTCACCAATACCTGACGCTGGTCTATCAAATCGAGGCCGGCTGCACACGTTTGCTGTGGGTCGGCAAGGAGCGAACCACGGCCAGCTTCGAGCGGTTCTTCAACCTGATCGGCAAAGAGGCGGCGGCAGGCATCGAATTCGTCTGCTCGGACATGTGGAAGCCCTATCTGGACGTGATCGCCAGACGCTGTACCAATGCGCTGAACATTCTGGATCGCTTCCACGTCGTGGCCAAGATGAACGTGGCGATCGATGAAGTCCGTGCGCAAGAGGCCCGGCGAATGATGCAGGAGGGCTATGAACCGACACTCAAGAAAACCCGTTGGTGTTTGCTCAAGCGGCCAGAAAACCTGACCGACAAGCAGCAGATCCGGCTGCGCGATCTGTTGCGCTACAACCTGCAAAGCGTGCGAGCCTACCTGCTCAAGGAGGAGTTCCAGCAGTTGTGGGACTACGACTCGCCGACCTGGGCGGGCAAGTTCATCGATCGATGGTGCACCAAGGCCATGCGTTCACGCATTGATCCGCTCAAAAAGTTCGCTCGCACCGTGCGCCAACACCGCGAGCTTATGCTCAACTACTTCCATGCTCGAAAGCAATTCTCCAGCGGCGTCGTCGAGGGCCTGAACAACAAGGCCAAAGTCACTATGAGAAAAGCCTACGGATATCGAACCTTCCGAATCGCAGAACTCTCGCTTTATCATGTACTTGGAAAACTCCCTGAGCCGCGACTCACCCACAAATTTTACTGACGAACCAAAAGTTAATGCTGAGGCTACCCTCTCTGGATGATCATGAAAACGGGATGTCGCAGCTTTTTGATTTGATTCCAATCCAATCAGATCACCCTAGCGCTCCAGCCCCCGATCAAGATCCTTGCCCCGATCCCGATCTTTAGCCCGTTCCTGCTCCCGCACTCGCTGCTGCTCTTTCCAAACCCGATCGAACGCCTCGCGCTTGTATCCGTCGACCCGATTAACGAAGTCCGGATCGACCTTCTGCATCCGACCCCTCACCCAGTCATTGACCGGCGCTTCGCGCCCCGTCTGGGCCACTACCTGCTGCAATCCGTACGCCTGGTTCATCAGCCCTCGAGCGGCTTCATATCGCCCATGCCACTGCGTATAGCTTTTCTCAAACGACGACCGCTTAAGCATCGCCAGCATCCCCGTCGGTGCATTCGGCTGTTCTCCGGCAAGGGACCGAGTGCCAGCCTCGCGCCGCTGCACGCGCGCCGCCACCTTTTCGGCCACCCGCCGGACCCGCTGCGCCCTCTGCTCGGCGAGCCGCTTTGCGATCCCATCAAACACGATGATCTGCTTATCCGGCGGCAACGACGCTAACTGCGCCCGCGACTCGGCAGCGGTCAGTTGCCGAATCGGCGTTTTCTGCGCGTTGCTCTTGGTGATGACGGTCAGCAGTTTACGGGGGCGCGATTGCGCGAGTTTGAAGGCAAAGCGCATGATGCGCTCGACACCGGCACGGGTCATCATCGACACATCGGTGGCGGCCTCGATTGGATGGCCTTGATGAACCCGTCCGCCGACCCCGGCGTATTCACCCTCAGAATTTTCGCGCACAATCACCCAGTTCAAGTCGTCGGGTCCGCAACGTTTGAGCGGGCCGTCGATGCCGGGCAGGATGCGGGTCGGACGGACATTGGCGTATTGATCGAAGCCCTGACAAATTTTCAGTCGCAGGCCCCACAGGGTAATGTGATCGGCAATGTGTGGGTCGCCGGCCGATCCAAACAGGATTGCGTCCTTGTGGCGCAAGGCATTCAGGCCGTCCTCGGGCATCATCATGCCGTGCGCGCGGTAGTAGTCACCACCCCAG
>JANORY010000510.1:0-2324 GCA_031415535.1 Burkholderiales bacterium
CAGGCGCAGATTCTCGAGCTGCTGCGCGAACTTCAGCAGCGCCTTGGCATGGCGATTCTGATCATCACCCATGACCTGGGTGTGATTGCAGAATTGGTCGATGAAGTGATCGTCATGTACGCCGGCCAAATCGTCGAGCGCGCGCCGGTCAAAAATTTGTTTGCCGATCCGCAGCATCCGTACACGATTGGCTTGTTGGGCTCGATTCCCCGACTCGATATCGAGCGTGACCGTTTAGCGACCATTGAAGGCAATGTGCCCAGCCCGGCGCGGCAACCGCCCGGTTGTCGATTTGCGCCGCGCTGCCCATTCGCCGATGCGCGTTGCCAGGCCGACGTTCCACCACTTCGCGAATTGGGCAAAGCGCATCTGGTGGCCTGTTGGAAAGCGCCGGTGGCCTAGTGTCCAGATGTGAAAATATCGGAGCACTGGGTATGAGGAGTTGCGCGTGAGTGAGTGTCCCCGTATGACCGATGAATCAAGCATGAGCGTTGCGCCCATCATCAGCGTCAAGGGGCTAGTCAAACACTTTCCGGTCCGACGCGGCGTTGTATTCAGTCGCACGGTCGGCCAGGTACAGGCCGTCGACGACGTCAGCTTTGACATCAGGCGCGGCGAAACCCTGGCTCTGGTCGGCGAATCGGGCTGTGGTAAATCGACTACCGGTCGCCTGATCCTGAAGCTGATGGCACCGACAGCCGGCTCGGTGCGCTTCAAGGGTGAGGAGATTGCCGCGCTCGACGAGCATGAAATGCGCCGCTTGCGACGCCATATGCAGATCATCTTTCAAGACCCGTACGCCTCGCTGAATCCACGCATGACAGTGGGCGACACCTTGATCGAACCGATGCGAGTGCATCAGATTGGTAACGAAGCCGAACAGGCCGAGCGGGTCCATGAACTGCTTGAAGTGGTCGGTTTGCTGCCGGAACATGCGAAGCGATTTCCGCATCAGTTCTCGGGTGGGCAACGTCAGCGTATTGGCATCGCCCGTGCGCTCGCGGTCAATCCGGATCTGGTGGTGTGCGACGAACCGGTGTCGGCCCTGGATGTCTCAATCCAGGCGCAAGTGGTGAATTTGCTGCAGAACTTGCAAAAGCGCTTTGGCTTGTCGTATTTGTTCATCGCGCATGACCTGGCAGTAGTCAAGCACATCAGCGATCGGGTCGCCGTCATGTACCTCGGCAAGCTGATCGAAATCACCGACAAGCGAAGCTTGTACGCAACGCCCTTGCATCCGTACACCCAGGCGCTGTTATCGGCGATTCCGCGGCCCGACCCGTCGGCACAGCGCCAGCGCATTATCTTGACCGGCGATGTTCCAAGCGCGATGAATCCGCCGAGCGGTTGCCGGTTTCATACCCGTTGTCCGCATGTGCAGGCGCGCTGCCGACAGGAGGTGCCGGTCTTGCGCGACGCCACGCCTGGCCATCGGGTGGCCTGTCATTTTTTCGAGCAATTGCCCAAGCCCGAGGCGATTGCGCACGGCAGTGGCATCAGCGAAGCGTTTCGCTTGCGGCTGGCGGCATTTGAAGGAGCGATTGAAGCGAACAAGACCGATTCAAATCTGGCATGATGCTTGCTCGGCATTCGGTCGTGACGCGGGAAGCTTGCGGGACGACTTAAGGGTCAGTTTGTTGTTATGGCAACCCGCGCCTAAACTGGTGCGGTTGGTTCAATCAAAAATAGCTGAAACGGGGATAAAAAATGAAAATAGGGCGAATCAAAGTCGCGCTGGTCAGTATTACCTGGGCGATCGGTACGGTGCTTCTGGGGGCACCCATTTCGGCGCAAGCCGGTCCAACGCTCGATGCAATCAAATCGAAGGGGGTTCTGCGCTGCGGTGTCAATACCGGCTTGGTCGGATTCTCTGCGCCCGACAGCACGGGCAAATGGACCGGTCTCGATTCCGATTTTTGTAAGGCGCTTGCCGCCGCAATCCTCGGCGATGCCAGCAAGGTGCAATTTGTGCCGACCAATGCGCAGAACCGGTTTACCGCGCTGCAATCTGGCGAGGTCGATCTGTTATCGCGCAACACCACGTGGACCTCCAGTCGCGATTCCACCTTGGGTGCGGTGTTTGCGGGCACGATTTTTTATGACGGTCAGGGCTTCATGGTCAAGAAGTCGAGCAAGATCACCAAGGCGTCGCAACTGAACGGTGCGACCATTTGCGTACAGCCCGGCACCACCACCGAGTTGAATCTCAGTGATTATTTCCGTACCAAAAAAATGACCTTCAAGCCGGTCGTGATTGCCGAATTGAACCAGATCGAGCAGGCGTTCTTCGCCGGTCGCTGCGACGTCTACACCACCGATATCTC
>JANORY010000511.1:0-13023 GCA_031415535.1 Burkholderiales bacterium
CGAGCGCGTCGTGCGCCTGACGCCAACCATCATCGAAATCGTCTTGCGTGCACCGATGGCCGCGCGCAAGTTCGAGCCTGGCCAGTTTTATCGGCTACAAAACTTCGAATCGCTGGCACCGGTGGCGGCCATCGACGGACAATTGACTCGTCTGGCGATGGAGGGTCTGGCCTTGACCGGCGCCTGGGTAGACCGTGAACAGGGCCTGGTCTCGACGATTGTGCTCGAGATGGGTGGCTCGTCGGATTTGTGTCAGTTGCTCAAGCCCGGTGAACCGGTCATTCTGATGGGCCCAACCGGCGCGCCGACCGAGATCGAACCTGAGAAAACCGTGGTGCTGGTGGGTGGCGGCTTGGGCAACGCGGTGTTGTTCTCAATCGGTGCGGCGTTTCGGGCACGCGGCTCCAAGGTGCTGTATTTTGCCGGCTACAAAAAGATGATCGATCGCTACAAAGTCGAGGAGATCGAGGCGGCGGCCGACGTCGTCGTCTGGTGCTGCGATGAAAGTCCAGGATTTGCACCGCGCCGTAGTCAGGACTTCAGTTTTGTTGGCAATATTGTTCAGGCAATGTTGGCGTATGCGCGCGGGAGGCTGGCACACAACCCGCCGCACGCTCCGGCGATTTCGCTCCAGGCCGTTAATCGGCTGATCGCAATTGGCTCCGACCGCATGATGGCCGCCGTAGCACTGGCCCGCCATGCCGAATTAAAGCCTTGGATCAACCCGGCCCATGTCGCCTACGGCTCGATCAATTCGCCGATGCAGTGCATGATGAAAGAAATCTGCGCGCAATGCCTACAGCCGCATAAAGACCCGGTGACTGGCGTGATCAGTTACGTGTTTTCTTGTTTTAATCAGGATCAGTTGCTTGATTCAGTCGACTTTAATGCGCTGAACCAACGACTGAGCCAAAACTCGCTGCAGGAAAAACTGACCGCGCTCTGGCTGCGCCGCTGTATTGAGCCGGCGCTGGCGGCAACGCGCGATTCACGGCTGGTGCAGGCATGAGCCAGGTCAAGCTGGAGTCGATCCATGTTTATCCGGTCAAAGCCTGCCGGGGCATTTCGCTGGACAGCGCCACGCTGTTGACCGAAGGCGTTCGCTACGATCGCGAATGGATGATCGTCGATCGCGCCGGGCGTTTTCTGACGCAACGCGAACGCCCCGAACTGGCCCGCGTGCTGACCCAAATCGATCGTGATTTCCTGAGTCTTTCGGTGCTTGGCCACGGCCGGATCCGAGTGCCGCTGCGTTATCAGGATGGTCCGCTGACGCCGGCCGTGTGTTGGCGCTTTGCCACTGAAGCACTGGACTGCGGCAGCGATGCCAGTGAATGGCTCAGCGACTACCTCGGCAGCAAAGCCCGCTTGGTGCGTTTTCCGCGCAAGGCGACACGTCCCTGCAACAGCCAATGGACTGGCGAGCTGGCGGCGCACACCAAGTTCTCGGATGGCTTTCCGCTCCTGGTGCTGGGCAGCGACAGCGTCGCCGATCTGCGTAAACGCATGGCGGTCACCGAGTATCAATTGCCGATCGATCGATTCCGCGCCAATCTGATCATCAGTGGTTTGCCCGCTTACGAAGAGGATTTTGTCGATACCCTGGCGCGCGATGCACTTGAGCTAAAGCTGGTCAAGCCCTGCGCGCGATGCTCAGTACCCGGTGTTGATCAGCTTACCGGCGAGCTGAACGGCCCCGCACCCCTGGACCATTTGCAGGGCTACCGTATGAATCCGGCCGTTGAAGGCGCAAGCCTCGGCATGAACGCCATCTTGGCCGCCGGCGCGGGTGGCGATATTCGGGTCGGCACACTTTGGGACACCAAGATCAAGTTTTGACAGCGTTTTTGGTCAAAAACAGACTTTTTTTGACGAACGGGTGAAAAACGACACCAAACGCGCGAAGCGCATAAGATGTTGCATTGCACAAGTCGTCGCTAACCACTATAGTTGGTGGTCGCAATTCTGAGATCTGGTCCATGCTCTATCAAATTCGAGAAGCCCAACGCGCCTTTCTAGACCCCTTGTCGGACTGGGCTCACGCCATGAGCCGACTGTATTCGGACCCCTACAGCCTGCTGGCTCATTCGCCGCTATCGACCCGCATGGCCGCCGGCTATGAGTTGCTGCATCGCTTGGGCAAGGAATATGAAAAGCCTGCTTTCGGTCTGGCACTCACTCAGATTGAAGGCCAGGATGTCTCGGTGGATGAGCGCATTGAGCTCTCCAAACCGTTTTGTCGTTTGATCAAGTTCGAACGTCTGTTGCCGAAAGGGCTCGCCCATCGCGCCGATGACTCAACGATTCTGCTGGTCGCGCCGCTGTCCGGCCATCATTCGACCTTGCTGCGCGATACCGTGCGCGCTTTGCTGCCGAATCACAATGTTTACATTACCGACTGGGTCGATGCCCGCACGGTGCCCATGTCAGCCGGACCGTTTCATCTCGATGACTATGTCGGCTATTGCATTGCCTTCATTCGCCACCTCGGACCCGATATTCATTTGATGTCGGTCTGCCAACCGACCGTGCCGGTCATGGCGGCCGTTTCCATCATGTCAACCCTGAATGATCCGAGTCTGCCGTTGTCGATGACCATGATGGGTGGGCCGATTGATGCCCGGCACAGCCCGACCAAAGTCAACAATCTGGCCACCAAGCACAGTTTCGAGTGGTTTCAGAACACGGTCATCATGACGGTGCCGGAGAAATATGCCGGTGCTGGCCGACGTGTCTATCCGGGCTTCCTGCAGCATGCCGGTTTTGTCGCGATGAATCCGGATCGGCACAGTACGGCGCATTGGGATCACTACCTCGATCTGGTGCGCGGCGACCTTGACGACATCGAGCAACATCGCAATTTCTACGATGAGTACAACGCCGTGCTTGATCTGCCGGCAGAGTATTACCTGGACACCATTCGCGTAGTCTTCCAGGAACATCAGTTACCACGCGGTCTGTGGAAGGTTCGCTTCGAAGGCCAGTTGATCGACGTTCGACCCTCTGATATTTACGATATCGCGCTATTCACCATCGAGGGTGAGCTTGACGATATCTCCGGTTCCGGCCAGACCCAGGCCGCGCACGGCCTGTGCTCAAGCATTCCAGCCGAACACAAGCAGCATTTGACGGTTGATGGTGCCGGGCACTACGGCATATTCAGCGGCCGCCGCTGGCGTGAGATCATCTACCCCGAGGTCCAATCATTCATCGCCGCGCATGGTGAGCGCGTATGCCAGACAAAAAAGCTTCGGACTCAGAGAGCCAACGGCGCGCAGCCGAAATTACGCCGGGTCAAATAAACGCGCTGCTGCCGCAGACGCAATGTACCCAATGCGGCTTTAGTGCTTGCCTGCCGTATGCGCAAGCCATCAGCGACCAACGGGCGGCAATCAATCGATGCCCGCCGGGCGGTCAAGCCGGGGTTCGTCGACTGGCCAAGCTGACCGGCCGGCCCGAATTGCAACTCGATGCGTCCTGCGGCGTTGAACGCGACCGCCGCAAGGCCTGGATCGATCCGGCGCACTGTATTGGTTGCACCTTATGCATAGAAGCCTGCCCGGTCGACGCTATTATCGGCGCACCCAAAGCCTTGCATGCGGTGATCGCCTCGTTATGTACCGGCTGCGAGTTGTGTATCGCCCCCTGCCCGGTCGACTGCATCGAGCTGCACGCCTTAGCGCTGCCATCGCCCTGGACCGACCATGATGCGGCGCAGGCGCGACGTCGCTTTGAGGCGCACAGTAGCAGGCGTTTAGGCATGCGCCCGGAACTACCCGTCAAACAAAATATCATAGACGCAGCACTTGCCAAGGCACGACAGCGGCTGGCAGCGCGCCCCAAGACTCAACCATAATGGGTGCATGAATCAGACCAAAAGATCCGAAATATTCACGCGGCTGAAAACGCTGAATCCCAAACCGACTACCGAACTGGTGTTCAACAGTCCTTTCGAATTGTTAGTCGCGGTGCTGCTGTCCGCCCAGGCCACCGATAAGAGCGTCAACATTGCCACCCGAAAAATGTTCGCCAAGGCGAACACACCGTCAGCCATTCTGGCGCTTGGCGAGGCCGGCGTAATCGAGTACATCAAGACCATCGGGCTGTTTCGATCAAAAGCCAAACATTTGATCGAGACCTGCGCACTGCTGGTCGAGCGACACCACAGTGAAGTGCCGCGTAGCCGTGAAGAGCTCGAGGCGTTGCCAGGGGTCGGTCGTAAAACCGCTAACGTGGTGTTGAATACGGCGTTCGGTGAACCGACGATTGCCGTCGATACACACATCTTTCGGGTTGCCAACCGCACCGGACTGGCGAAGGGCAAAACGCCACTCGAAGTTGAGCTGCGCCTGCTGAAACACGTGCCCGACGCCTTCAAGCAGGACGCACATCACTGGATGATCTTGCAGGGCCGTTATGTCTGCCTGGCGCGCACACCACAATGCTGGCGCTGCCCGATCAGCGATTTATGCGAAATGCGCAGCAAGACGCTGCCGCCACCATGACGACGACCGGTCCTGACGCTCTGTTCACGCCGAGCCAGACCGAAGTCAGGCGCTTTTTTTGCGGCGTCTGGCGTAAACACTTGGCGCACCGGCTGCTTGAGCCGCTTGAGATCTTGGCGCTCGACTGGTGCCTGCTGCATCCCGAGTATCAAGCGCAATTAGCTTCGGAAGAACAGGCAATTGCGCTGCAATTCAACGTTGAATCGGGTCAAACCAACCCGTTCCTGCATTTGTCGATGCATCTGGCGATCGCTGAACAATTGGCAATCGACCAGCCGGCGGGCATTCTTGCCAGCTTCAATGCCTTGGCACACCGTTTGAACTCGCAACACGAGGCCGCACACCGGATTATGGAATGTCTGGGCGAGACCCTGTGGCGCTCACAACGTGAACAAAAGCCGCCCGACTCAGACGCTTATCTGGAGTGCATCCGCCGCCAGTTAACATAGCAGCCCAGAAGCCCAACAGACCCACGGGGTCGGTTAGGCCCCTAAGCTAATCAGCGCCCCTTTCACTTTCTGGATTCCGCCATGTTTGGACGTATCATGCCCCGCGAGGGGCGGTTTTTCGAGCTCTTTGATCAACATGCCGAACAGATCGCGGCCGGCAGCAAGTCGCTGGTCGACCTGATGAGCCAGTACAACGACCCGCAGGCGCGCCGCAAACATATTGATGCGATTGATGCCATCGAAAAGTCCGCCGACCGGGTTACTTATGAAACCGTTGCACTGCTTCACAAGACTTTCATTACGCCCTTCGATCGCGAAACGATCCACAGCCTGATCTCTCAAATGGACGACATCTGCGATCTGATCCAGGACGTTGCCGAGTCCGCCATGCTGTATGACCTGCAACGCATTACACCGGAAGCACAACAGTTGGCGGATTTGAACCAGGCTTGTTGCGAGCGCGTCAAGACAGCGGTGAATCTGTTGCCAAGCATGGAAAATGCCGAGCAAATACTGAAGATTTGCCAGGAGATCGATCGACTTGAATCCGATTCGGACCGGGTCATGCGCTCGGCCATGTCGAAGCTGTTTCGCGATGAAGCCGATGTCCGCCAGCTCATCAAACTGAAGGCAATCTACGAGCTGCTTGAAGCGGTGTCCGACAAATGTGAGGACGTTGCCAACACCATCGAAGGCATTGTCCTCGAGAACGCTTGACCCGAAGAAGATCAATCATGGGTACCACCCAAATGACGTTTACCGTTCTGGTCATGCTGGTCATACTGGCGCTGGCCTTTGACTTCATGAACGGCTTCCACGACGCGGCGAACTCGATCGCGACCGTCGTTTCGACCGGTGTTCTGAAGCCGCATCACGCAGTTGCCTGGGCGGCGATCTTTAACGTGCTGGCCATTCTCTTTTTTCATTTGAAGGTCGCCGCTACCGTAGGTAAAGGTATTGTCGATCCGGCGGTGGTTGATCATTACGTCCTTTTCGGCGCACTGGTCGGTGCGCTGGCCTGGAACATCATTACCTGGTACTTTGGAATTCCGTCGAGCTCCTCGCACGCCTTGATCGGCGGGATGGTCGGCGCGACGGTTGCCAAGGTCGGTACCGGTGCACTGATCGGCTCGGGTCTGTTTAAGACCGCAATATTCATTCTTGTTTCGCCGCTACTCGGATTTTTGCTCGGCTCGATGATGATGCTGATTGTTTCCTGGACCTTCTTTCGATCAACGCCGACGCGTATGGATCGCTGGTTCCGGCGCCTGCAGCTCGTGTCGTCAGCGCTGTACAGTCTGGGCCACGGCAGTAACGATGCCCAAAAGACCATCGGGATTATCTGGCTACTGTTAATTACCGCCAACGTGCTTTCGAAGGACGCCGAAATGCCGCCCGTTTGGGTGATTGTTTCGTGCTACCTGGCAATCGGCGCTGGCACGATGTTCGGTGGCTGGCGCATCGTCAAGACCATGGGACAGAAAATCACCAAACTCAAACCGGTCGGCGGTTTCTGCGCCGAAACCGGTGGCGCGATCAGCCTTTTTCTGGCCTCCGGATTTGGTATTCCGGTCTCAACCACCCACACCATTACCGGTGCCATTGTCGGCGTCGGCAGTGCCCATAAATTTTCAGCCGTTCGCTGGGGCCTGGCCGGCAATATTGTCTGGGCCTGGGTACTGACCATTCCGGCCTCGGCATTTATGGCGGCCGTCGCCTGGTGGATCGGCCTGCACATTCTGTGACACGCTCGGAGAGTGTTTCACACGAGCGCTAGCCGGCGCTGGTGCCGATCGCGACGCTAATTACCTGAGCGCATGATCTCAGGCATAACAGACCTCATGCGCGAATCGCATGAGCCGGAACACATTGCTTCGTTCGTGTCCGCGCGCTGGCACTCTATGCTGGCGGCATGGATTTCTTGTTCTCTTATTTTTCGCTCTCCCTAAGCTTGGCAGGACTGTTGGTGGGTGCAGCGGTCGGAATTACCGGCGTCGGCGGCGGCTCGCTGATGACTCCGGCGCTGATTTCGCTATTCGGCGTGGCACCGGTCAGCGCCGTCGCTACCGATCTCGCCTTTGCAGCGGCGACAAAAAGCGCCGGGGTGTTGGCCCATCGACGTTCGGGATTGGTGCGCTGGCGGGTCGCCATCATCATGGTGCTGAGCAGTTGCTGTGCTGCGCTTATCACCATGTACTGGCAATTTCACGCGAGTCCGCCAAGCCATGATCTTGAATCAAGGGTACGCAGTGCGTTGGCAGTAGCACTTGTGCTGACCGTTTTGGCGTTGCTGTTTAATGAACCCTTGGTGCGATGGCGTGCGCGCCGACCGGCACTGCCTGCGGCGATGACCTTATTGCTGACCGGCGTGTCAGGGGCACTGATCGGGGCGCTGGTCATCGTTTCTTCGATTGGTGCCGGGGCCATTGGGGTAACCGTGCTGACGCTGCTGTATCCGCATTGGAACACGCGCGAAGTCGCGGCCACTGATATCGCCTACGCAGTGCCACTGACTGCGCTCGGCGCGTTGCTGCACGGCCTCGCCGGTCATATCGATTTTGGATTACTCATGGCCCTGTTGCTGGGTTCAGTGCCCGGGATTTTCGCGGGCGTCTACATTGGCGCGCGCCTGCCGGTGAAAACCGCACGCGCTCTGCTCGCTGGCTGCCTGGGTGCGGCGGCCACCAAATTAGTCATCTGATTCGAATTCAATGAACGCGACCGCGCAACTCGAACAATCCCTGCAGGCGATTTGTCACCGCTTCCAGGCGGTCCGATTCGCCAGCTCACTGGCCGCTGAAGATATGGTGATTACCGATGTGATTGCCCGTCTGCGCCTGCCGATTGCAATCTTCACGCTCGATACGGGGCGGCTGCATAACGAAACCTACGAGCATTTGGCAGCCGTGCAATCGCACTATCCGATTCAGATCAGCACCGTCCACCCGGAAGCCGCAGACCTGCGCGCCTATGTCCAGCAGCACGGCATCAATGGTTTTTACGATTCGCTTGAGGCACGGGTGGCGTGTTGCCGAGCGCGCAAGGTATTGCCGCTGGCCACGGCATTGGCCGGGGCTGATGCCTGGATCACTGGCCTGCGACGCGCCCAGAGCGAAACCCGCACCGGGTTGACCTTTGAGAGCACCGATCGAACTCATGGTGCGCAGAAGTTCAATCCGTTGCTGGATTGGGACGAACCCACGGTGTGGGCCTATCTGGATCAATACAAGGTTCCGGTACAGGTTCTTCAAACCCGCGGCTTTCGAAGCCTCGGCTGTCAGCCCTGTACGCGGGCGCTCAGCGCGGGCGAGCCGCTGCGCGCCGGGCGCTGGTGGTGGGAGAACCCGGAACACAAGGAATGCGGCCTGCATAGCGCCAACCAGGAACATACTCATGCGAACCCTTGACCATTCACCTCACCTCGATGGCCTTGAGTCCGAGGCCATCCATATCTTTCGCGAAGCGGTCGCCGAGTCGCGCAAGCCGGCCTTACTTTTTTCAGCAGGCAAGGATTCCCTGGTGCTGCTGCGCTTGGCGCAAAAGGCGTTTCGACCGGCGCAGTTCCCCTTCCCGCTGTTGCATATTGATACCGGCCATAACTTCCCGGAGGTTATCGAGTTTCGCGATCGTGCCGCTGCCAAGCTCGGTGAACGCCTGCTAGTGCACACCGTCGAGGACAGCATTCGCAAGGGTCTAATCAGCGATCCCGGACCCTTGGGTTCGCGCAATGCCTTGCAATCAACCACTCTGTTGGATGCGATTGCCGAACATGAATTCGACGCCTTGTTTGGCGGTGCCCGTCGCGACGAGGAAAAAGCCCGAGCCAAAGAGCGGATCTTCTCGCACCGTGACCGCTTTGGTGCCTGGAATCCGCGCCGGCAGCGCGCCGAACTCTGGTCGGTCTACAACGGTCGGGTACCACCGGGCGAACATGTCCGGGTCTTTCCGATTTCAAACTGGACCGAGATTGATGTCTGGTCGTACATCGTCCGCGAAAAACTACTGCTGCCGTCAATCTATTATGCCCACCATCGTAGTGTGGTCGCACGCAGTGGCAAGCTGCTGGCGGTCACCGCCGTCACACCGGCGCGACCTGGCGAAACGGTCGAATGCTTGCGTGTGCGCTATCGAACGGTCGGTGACATGACCTGTACCTGCCCGGTTTTGTCGCAGGCCAGTGATAACCAATCAATTCTGGACGAGACCGTGCTGGCAACCGTTAGCGAACGGGGTGCCACGCGGCTCGACGATCAAACCTCTGAATCTTCGATGGAACAGCGTAAACGCGAGGGCTATTTCTGATGAGCGCCATCCACATGCCAACCCGCATCATGACCGCCGGCAGTGTCGATGACGGCAAGAGCACGCTGATCGGCCGATTGTTGTACGACCTTGAATTGATCGATGATGATGTTCTGGCCGATTTGCGCAGCGCCTCATTGCGGCGCGGCCGTGGCGAACTCGACCTGTCGCTGTTTACCGATGGCCTGTCAGACGAACGTGAGCAAGGCATCACCATCGATGTCGCCTTTCGGTATTTCCGCTACCAGCAGCGCGCGTTTATCCTGGCTGACTCGCCTGGCCATGTGCAGCACACGCGAAACATGGCCTGCGCCGCGAGCCTGGCCGACTGCGCAATCATTCTGGTTGATGCGCTGACCGGGCCGACCGAACAGACCACCCGCCATACCCGGATCGCTCGACTGATGGGTGTTCGATCGCTGATCTTTGCGATCAACAAGATCGATCTGATTGGCTATTCACAGGCGGTATTCGAGCAGCGCTGCGCGCAACTGCGCGCCCATCCCGGCTTGCAAGGTGCCGATCTGGTGATCCCGATCTCGGCCTTGCTGGGCGACAACGTGGTCAAGCGCAGCGTTCAATGCACCTGGTATGTCGGACCCACGCTCATCGAAGCGCTCGCCGCTCAGCCGGAACAGAGCGGATTCGACGCCAGTGCCGCGCTGCGCTTTCCCGTTCAAGGTGTCACCCGCCCGACCGGTCACGCCGGTGCTGGCGCGCTGCATGACTTTCGTGGCATTGCCGGTCGTATCGACTGTGGCCGCATGGCAGTTGGCGATCGCCTCAGAATTGCCGGCACGGCGCACGGTGCCAGCATCAAAAATATTCATACCTTCGATGCGAACTGTGCGACCGCCCGCGCCGGCCAGGCGGTGCATATCGAACTGAACGAAGATATCGACATCTCACGCGGCGATACTTTAATCAAGGCCGACGATAGCGAAGCCGAGCTGCGCTGCGAACTGAGTCTGGATCTGTGCTGGATGAGTGAACAGCCGCTGCTGCCGAAACGCCGTTTGTTATTCAAGCAAGGCACCCGCACCACCGCCGGATACCTTGAGGCAGGTGATCAACAGATTCAACTGAACAGCTTGTCACGGGTCCGGCTGAACACGGCGCAAGGTTTGTTGCACGACGACTACGGCGCATTTCGCAGAACCGGCGCGCTGATTGTCATTGATCCGCAGAGCTTCGATACCTTGGGCGCAGGGATGATTCGGGCTGCCAGCGGTTGACAACCGACCGGGTGCGGCCATTTATAACCCCGACACCCTGCTGGGCCGCCGCGTATCGTCCAAAAACATCCGCCTGCGTACTTCTGCGTTGTCGTTGCACACAATTACCTTGACGATGGGACTCCTACAGAATTCGGAGTACTCGCATGAACCTGAAACTCATCGCCCCGCTTGTATCTGCATTGGCCCTGTCCGCATTTGCATTACCGGCTGCCGCCCAAAGTGTTGCGCTGAACGCCGGCACCTATCGCTGCGAACTGAATCAAAATGTTGAATTTGAAAAAGTATCCGCCGATCGCAAAACTGCGGTGCTCAAATGGGGCAAGAAGAACTATGCGATGAAGGCGGTCGAAACCCAGACCGGCGCAATCCGTTACGAAGACAAGGCCTCGGGCATGGTTTGGCTGATGGTTGCGAACAAATCGATGTTGCTGAACCAGAAGCACGGCCAACGTCTGGCCGACGAGTGCAAGGTTTAAAAGGCTACTCTGACACACTTGTCGAGCGGCCATCGGGCGGTTTTCGGACCGCAAGCAGCCGCTTGACGCCACTCACCAGCAACAGCGTTAGCGCCCCGGCGAGCAGGCCGAGCAGCAGGTCAAAAAAACTCGCCGCCAACGTCTCCAACCAGCCTGAGTTCGCAAACAGTCGAGTTAGCCATTGCGCCATGTCTTGTTGGGCGTGATGCAGCAGCGCAATGCCATGTGACAAGATACCGCCGCCAACCAGGAACATGGCGGCTGTGCCTAGCACCGACAAGGTTTTCATCAACCACGGCGCGAACCACAAAATGCCATAGCCCAGGCGTTGTTTCAGACCTGAGGGCGGCGGATTGACGTTATCCGATGCCAACGGCTGACCGACCAGGTAAAGACCCAGGTCATCGAGCTTGACGATCGCCGCGACGATGCCGTAGACCCCAACCGTGATCGCCAACGCAATCACGCTAAGCACCAGCGTTTGGGTCAGCAGGCTCTTGGCCGCGACGGTTGCGAGCGCAATCGCAATAATCTCCGCCGATAAAATAAAGTCAGTTCGAACCGCCCCTTTGATCTTGTCTCGTTCCAACTGCAGCAAATCTACCTTGGGATCGGTCAGTGCATTCAGATGCTGGACATGATGTTGATGATCTTCGGCACGACTATGCAAGAAGCGATGGGCAATTTTCTCGAATCCCTCGAAGCATAGAAACAATCCGCCTAACATCAGCAACGGCGTAATTGCCCAGGGCGCGAAGGCGCTGATCAGCAGGGCAGCCGGCACCAGAATCGCTTTATTGAGCAGCGACCCCTTGGCAACCGACCACACCACCGGCAGTTCACGTTCCGCTTTCAGTCCGACCAGTTGTTGCGCATTGAGCGCGAGATCGTCGCCCAATACGCCGGAGGTCTTTTTGGTAGCCACTTTGGCCAGGATGGCGACGTCATCGAGGATTGTCGCAATGTCATCGATCAGCGCGAGCAGCGAGCTGGCGGCCATTTAAATAGTATCGAGCGGAAAAATCGGCCGTCTGACCTTGCTGAACTGCAAAGTCGAATAGTCGGACGTGCACACGCCGGTACCGGCGCATTCGACGACTGCTCGGGCATATTGACGCAAACCCGCTCGCCAATGAATCCGGCTTTTCAACATCAGAAAACGCTTTGCCGCCGGATCAATGCCCAATATTCTGAGCGTGGCAATATCAAATGGCTCGATATGGTTCGAGATCACCGCAATCTCGATCTTGCCGGTATCGAGCACGGCGCTTGGCCCCATATAGGCGTGTTCGCCACGCCCCATCGGACCATCGAATTTGTAATGTCCCTCGGTCAAGGTCTTTACTCGACCAGTGATTGACAGCGGCTTGCCTTTTTCACCGATGCCAGGCATATCGAACTTGCCGCCCAGCGACAGCGTCAACTCGGCACCCACGCCGGCTGCGATCATCGCTTGTGCGGCTAGCGGATCGTAGATCGCAAAAGCGGCGGCGTTTTCGAGGCCGGCATCCAGCATCGCGGCCAACACGGTCGTGGTGTCCATCGTGCCGCCGGATGCGCAATTGTCATAATGATCCAGCAGGACAACCGGCCCCTGTTGTGCCCAATTACCCGGCCCCTGTTGTGCCCAATTACCCGACGCCGCAACACCCATCGGTGCCGACGCACCTAGTAACCCTGCGGCCAGGGCCTGCGCGCGCCGCATCGACAGCGTCAACGGCTCCACCTGGTAAACAAAGTTGTGGCGTTGAGCCCAGGCGCTATCAAGTAACTCATCACACCAGCGTCGCGCCGCCGCCGGGTCGTTGTCAGTCACGACCACTGCCGATAAGCCAGCATTGAGAATATCGGCATGCGGAAATCCGACGAACACCGACGCCGTCAATGCGCCCTGCTGTTCAATCGCTCGGCAACGCGCCTGCAGTTCACGGTTCGGTGAATCATCACTGCCCTGGCGCATGACATGCGGCAGCATCGGCCGATTACCCCAGGCCATGGTCGGTGCTGCGCGGCCTTGCAATTTAGCCATGATGGCGCGCCCGGCGCGCAGTCC
>JANORY010000512.1:0-1069 GCA_031415535.1 Burkholderiales bacterium
CTCGATGATGTCGGACAGGCCTACGACCTGGCACTCGGCATTCCCGATCGCATCGGAACGACCCTGGGTCGGCACAGCAATGACTTTATGACGTCCTTCTATGCCCGCTCGCCATCGGACTTTATGGTCGAAGTCGGCTGGGGGGGCAGAACCATTGACCCGGCGAACTGGCAAGCGTTCGAGGTGACTGCCGGGCCCAGCATTTGGGGTCATGATCGCAACTGGCTGTCGTCTGAACTGCGTGCTCAGGCCCGTGAACTCCGACTGCGCGTGGCGGCCGAGGGCATGAGATTTCCAGTGCAGGTGCTGCCGGGTCAGTTTGAAGAAATGTCGGATTCGTGAAGCGTAGTGCGCGCTCGGCGTACGATAACGCGTCTGAGCGCTCGACCCTGCTCGAAGCCTTGCTGCCGATCGCGCGGGCGGCTGGCCAGGCGATTATGCAGATCTACGCCGCGCCGTTCGTGGTACGCAATAAGGACGACGCATCGCCGGTAACTGATGCCGATATTCTGGCCGAAGCGGTGATTCTCGAGGCTCTGGCGCAACTCACGCCAGACTTGCCGGTGGTGGCTGAGGAGCAGATGGCGGCCGGCCACAAGCCGGTCCCTGCGCGGTCGTTCTGGCTGATCGATCCGCTTGACGGCACCCGCGAATTCATCAAGAGGAACGGTGAGTTCACGGTCAATATCGCCCTGATTCAGGATCAACTGCCGGTGCTGGGCGTTTTGTACGCGCCCGCCGTCGATCGTTTGTTTGCCGGGTTCTACCCTGCTACCGTTCACGTCAATAAAGACCTCGCGCCTGAATCAACTTTTCGTCTCGGAGGCTTTGCTTTTCAGGAGCGGGCTGGTCTACGTACCAACATCGCGTGTCGCACCGTGCCCGCTACCAATCTGATCGTTGCCTGCAGCCGCTCACACGGTCGCGAAGATGATCTCGATGATTACTTGCGACCCTGGCCGGTAGGCGAGCGGGTCCGGATCGGCTCATCGCTGAAGTTCGGCTTGCTGGCCGCCGGCGAGGCCGACCTTTACCCGCGACTTTCACCGACCATGGAATGGGACACCGC
>JANORY010000513.1:0-11837 GCA_031415535.1 Burkholderiales bacterium
GCGCCGCCTGCGCCCAGTAGAAATTTACGGCGTACGTTCATGAGCTTCCTCAGGGTTATCGCTGAATGACAAATTCGGGGGCTATTGCGACCAGAGCCAAGGCGATCTTGATTCGATCCTTGCGGTTCTTCGGATCAATCGAGTTGATCGCACGCATGAACGAGGTCCGGGTCGCAGGGGTAATGCCGCCGTTCATGAACAACGCGTTGAAGTGATCGATCAAATGACCGGCGTCGGCGGCGATCGCGTCGTATTTGGCGAAGTCCAGCTCGATCCGGTTCTCGCCACTGCCGTAACCGCCATCCTTGATCAGGCGCGAAAAAAAGTTCAGGGTACCGACCACCGTCGTTTCAGTGGTGATCTGAAACTCGGGTGAGTTCAATCCGGCGGCGGCGATCGGTCCCGGGTTCTTGAAATCCGGCGAATAGAAGTTGAATACGGAAGGTGAGAGCAGCGGACTTTGTCCGAGCCCGTTATCGGCGCTATCCAGATAGTGAATGGCAGTATGGCCAGACTTTGATTTGGCGTTCATGACGCGCAGCATATTGGCCAGACGGATCACCGGTTCGCGTTGTTTGCCGAAGTTGCCGATCGGCGCGGAACGTGCCTCCGGATCAAGCAGAATCGCTCGAACCACGGATTTCAGATCGCCGCGAATACCGTTGCCATTGTTCGTGAATATCGCAGAGACTCGACCAATGTACTCGGGTGACGGATTGCTGGTCACCAAACGCTGGATCAGGCGGCGTGAGATGAACGGTGGCACATTGGGGTGCAGAAAAATTGAATCCAGCGCGGCGCTCAAGTCCTGCTGCGGCGTTTGGCCTGGCGACACTACACGACCGTCGAGCAGTGTTTTAGCCGAGGTGGAATGGCGCCCCGCCCAAGCCTGCATCGGCGTTGTCCAGGCCTCTTCGCCGTGGTGAAACTGATCGTTCTTGCTGGTGTCGCGCCCGCCAAAACTCCAGCCCGAGAACGCCTTGGCAAACCCCTCGACTACTTTCTGGTCATAGGTTGGAATCGCAACTCCGTTGGCGTCTTTCATCACCGAGCCGTCCGGATTCAGCTTGACCAGTCCAATTGAGAATAGTTGCAACACCTCGCGCGCGTAGTTTTCATTGGGATGTGTGCCCTTGGCCGGATCTTCCTTTTCCGACTCGATCATATTTAAGTAATAACCCATCGCCGGATGCAGGGTCACTTGCTCAAGCAGACTGCGATAGTTATCAAAGGCGTGCGTATTGAGCATGTCCAGGTAGGAGGACATTGCCTGGGCGTTCAAGTCGGGCGCGATATTCGAAATCACAAAAATCTGTGACAGTGCAAACGCCACCCGTGAGCGCAATTGCGCTTCGCTGTACAGCCATTGCTGCCAGATCGCCTCGTAGCTCATTTCATCACGCGGTTTGCCGTCGGTTTCGCGCGGCGATTGTTGTGTGACATAAGCCATATGCGACGGTGCGGTCAGCGCAAACTGATGACTTAACCAGGATTCGTAGCCGCTGGTGTGAATGATTTCAATCTCGCCGGCATCGACCGGTCCGAAACTGGCTTGTGACAAAAAGCGTGCGCTGTCTTCCCAGGTGCTCTGCGCTTCTTTGGGTGCAGCCGCCGATTTCATGGTGGCGGTTGATGAAACGGTGCCGTTGGCACCGTCGGCTGAGGCGATAACGGTTGGTTCGGCCTGAGCGGATGAACCGCCGTCACCGGAGTTATCACCGGGTAAGGACGGCAAGCCGCAGGCGCTGGCCAGCAGCGCGGTGGCGGCACAGGCCATCAATAGCCGGGTTCTGAGGATTTCGAGTCGCTTTATATTTTTTAGCCGCAGCTCTTTTGTGAGCGCACTTTGTGACGCAAATCACGACGGCAACGAAGTATAGGGGCCGCAATTGGCCTCGCCGCAACAGGGTCGATCCGAATATCTGGTGAAAGTTGCCGTTCGTCGGCATGCGGTTCAGTTTCAGCGTCCGATCCGGCGATCGCCTGTCTGTGCAGATCTGCGGGCTTGGCTTGCTAAGATGTCGACAACAATTCGGCAGAGGTAAGCATGAACTTCGATCTGGCCATCAAGGGCGCGTCGGTTTACGATGGCAGCGGCGCTGCTGCCACGCACCAGGACGTCTACATCAAGGCGGGCCGCATTGCCGCGCTGGTCGCGGCCGGCGTCGAACCCGTCGGCGGTGGAGCCGCCCGTGAAACGGTGAACGCTGACGGACTCTCGCTGATGCCCGGCATCATTGATATTCATACGCATTACGACGCACAGATCACCTGGGATAACACCTGCTCGCCATCGCCCTCCCTGGGTGTCACCACCGCGATCATCGGTAACTGCGGATTCGGTATTGCACCTTGCCCGCCGGCGCAGCGCGAAACGATGATGAAAAATCTGTCGGTCGTCGAGGGCATGGATTTGAACGCCCTGTTGACCGGCACACAATGGCAGTTTGAGACCTTTGCGCAGTACATGGACTTTTTGCGTGCGCGCGCACCGTTCGTCAATGTCGGTGTGTTTGCAGGTCATTCGGTGATTCGCACGGCGGTCATGGGCGAAGCTGCTTCCCATCGAGCCGCGACTGGCGCAGAAATGAACGCAATGCTGGCGGAAGTTCGAGCCGCGCTCGACGCCGGCGCGATTGGCTTTGCCTCGTCGTTCTCGCCCAATCACAGTGGTTATGGCGGAATCCCGATGCCCTCGACGATCGCCGGCGACGACGAACTGGCGGCTCTGGTAGGTGTGCTTGGCGAGAAAAAGCGCGGTGTTTTCATGAGCGCGACCGGCCCGCGCGCGACCCCGGAGTACATGGAACGGCTGGCCGAGCAAACCGGCCGGCCGATGTTCATTTCCACCGTTCTGACCATGTACAACCAGGCCTCACCAACGTCGGGCTTGGCGATCTACGACCGGTGCTCGCAAGCGTTGGCGCGCGGCCATGAGGTTTATGTTCAAACAAGTTGCCAGCCGCTGGCGTTCGAATTTACCTTGATCTCGCCGTACACCCTGTTTAGCCACTCGGCGTTCGATGCGGTTAAAGCGTCGAACGGTGACCTAGCCCAGCTCGTCAAGATCTATGCCGATCCAGCGATGCGGCAACAGTTTCGCGATAACCTCAAAAACCCGGTTGCCGGCATCTTGTTTTATGGCGACTGGAATCAGATTGAAGTGCGGCCGGCGCTGGACGCGAATCTTCATTTGAACGAACGCACGGTGGCGGACATTGCGCGCGAGCAGACCTGCGATCCCGTCGACTGGTTTTTCGACTTCGCGTTGTCCGAGGGTTTGGAGACCGTTTACGTCGGCAAGTTCTATCAGAATCTCGACGCCGGCGTCGCACCGCTCTTGAAACATCCGGCCGGGGTGATTGCCTTATCGGATGCCGGTGCTCACCTGACCTACATGTGTGACGCCGGGTTTGGCGTGCACTTGCTGGCGCACTGGGTACGCGAGACCGGAGTGTTTTCACTGGGCGAGGCGGTGCGGCGCCTGACCAGCCATCCGGCTGGCTTGTATCGAATTGCCGAGCGTGGCAGCCTGCGGCCGGGCTTTTGGGCCGACTTGCTGCTGTTCGATCCGGCGAAGATCGCGCTCTCGAAACTGAGCACGCAACACGACCTGCCTGGTGGTGGCAAGCGCATGACCCGCAGCGCGGCCGGCATTCACGGTGTCTGGGTTAACGGCCGGAAGACTTATGACGGCCAGAACTACCTCAATGTCGACCAACCCGGACCGGGCCAGGTTCTGGATCGGTTTGAGGCCTGATGTCAAGTAAAGCGGCGCGGGCGATGCGTCCGTCAAATAAACCGGCGCGAACCGGCAAATCATTGGCGCGATGATCGTCCGTTCTGCAACCAACAAATGAACTGGCCATCCAAAATTCGGTCCAGTCTGCCTGGGAGGGTATATGCTTAGTCGAACGCAGCCGTGGGAGCCTGCCAAGGTTCCCGGCTATCTTGAACTGATGATTGAACTCGATGCCTTGAATCAGGATCATCAGTTTCGACGCGAGCCGTCCTACGCGTTCGCCTGGTTGGTGTTGGGAATTGCCTTGGGTGGCTGCTTAGTCATGCAGTGGGCGTGAGTTCGAGTACGCCGCCCGCGACCGAAGGCGCGCTTAGCGGCGTTCGTATAATTGATCTGACTTCGGTTCTGATGGGTCCGTATGCGACGCAACTGCTGGGCGATATGGGTGCCGACATCATCAAGATCGAGCCACCAGGGGGCGACTCGGTACGCGGCATTGGCCCGATGAAAAATCCGGGCATGGGCTACGATTTTTTGCAGGTTAACCGAAACAAACGCTCGCTGGTTCTGGATTTGAAGCAGGCCGACGGGATGGCCGCCCTGTTGCGACTGCTTGATTCGGCCGACGTCCTGACCTACAACGTTCGCCCGCAAGCGATGGCGCGCCTCGGATTGACCTGGGCACATCTTTCCCGGCGAAATCCGCGGCTGATTTACGTCGGTACCTTCGGTTATGGCCAAGACGGGCCGTATGCGGCCAAACCCGCCTATGATGATCTGATTCAAGGCGTCATGGGTGTGCCCACGCTGGTCGCGCAGGTCGGTGACGGTGTTCCGCGCTATGTGCCGATGGCGTTTGTCGACCGTGCGGTGGGCATTGCCGCCTGCGGCATCGTGGCAGCCGCGCTGTATCGGCGCGAGAAAACCGGTAAGGGTCAGTCGGTCGAGGTGCCCATGTTTGAAACCATGTTGCCGTTTGTCCTCGGCGAGCACATGGCCGGCGCTACCTTTGCGCCAGCCGTCGGTCCGATGGGATACCCGCGCTTGCTGGCACGCGAGCGCACGCCGTACCCGACCGCCGATGGCTTTGTCTGCGCGCTGATTTATAACGACAAACAGTGGCAAAGCTTCTTCGCGATGATCGGTGAGCCCGAGCGCTTCACCAGCGATGCACGCCTGCGCTCGATGACCACCCGCACCGAGCATATTGGTGAGCTGTATGCGATGGTCGCGCGCTTGCTGCGCAACGGCACCACCGCGCAGTGGCTGGAACGCTTCGAGCAAGCCGACATTCCGGCCATGCCCTTGCATACACTGGAAAGTTTGATCGAAGATCCACATTTGAAGGCGGTCGGCTTTTTCCAAATGATGGAACATCCCAGTGAAGGCACGCTGCGCATGATGGCCCCCAGCGGACAGTGGTCAGAGTCGCCGCCGAGTATCAGGCGGGGCGCGCCACGCTTGGGTGAACACAGTGCCGAAGTGCTGGCCGAGGCCGGATATTCATTGGATGAAATTCGCCGTCTCGCCGCAGCAGGGGTAACCCGCGTTCAGCCATAATCATTTCGACTCGAAGACCTGAATTTCCGGTCGAACCCGTTATGCCGCACCATGAATGCCAAACGATGAACACCCAACCATGATCGCCAAACCATGAACGCATTAGACATTCAGCCGTGCATACTCGATGCCGACTGTGAAGCGCTGCGCCTCGAAGTGCGCGAGTTTATCGCCGAGCACATTCCCGACTATCCGGCGGAGCAACGAGCCCGCAATTGGTCGCATGGCAACGCCGAGTTCAGTCGAAAGCTCGGCGAGCGCGGCTGGTTGGGTATGACCTGGCCCAAGGCATTCGGTGGCCATGAACGCAGCTCCCTTGAGCGCTACGTGGTACTTGAGGAATTGTTGGCGGCCGGTGCGCCGGTCGGCTGGCACTGGGTCGCCGATCGGCAAAGCGGGCCGCTGCTGATGCGCTTTGCCAAGCCGGAAGTGGCGCATCGACTGGTGCCGAAGATCGCCCGTGGCGAGTTGTCTTTCTGCATCGGCATGAGTGAGCCCGATTCGGGTTCGGATCTGGCCTCAATTCGTAGTAAGGCCGAGAAAACGCTGGACGGCTGGCGACTGAATGGCCGCAAGGTCTGGACCTCCGGTGCCCATCGTGCGCATTATGCAATTGCGCTGTTGCGCACCGATCCGAACATGGCTAACAAGCACTCCGGCGTGTCGCAGTTCCTGATCGATATGAAGTCCCCGGGCATCACAATTCGGCCGATCAAGAATATGGTCGGAGAACGCGACTTCAATGAGGTTATTTTTGATGACGTCGAGTTAGCTGACGAGTGTCTGATCGGTGGCGTCGGTGAAGGCTGGAAGCAGGTGACGGCCGAACTGGCGTTTGAGCGCAGTGGCCCCGAGCGCTACATGAGCAATACGCAACTCGTCATTGAAATGCTGGACGCTGCGCACCAGTTAAAATCCAGCGGCGACACCGCGCTTGATCGTCATGAAATCGAGCTGGGTCGAATCGTCGCCGAGTATGCAACCCTGCGTCAAATGACGCTCGGTCTGGCAGGGATGTTGGCGCGCGGTGAGAATCCGGCTACCGCTGCCGCGCTCACCAAAGACCAGGGAGCACTGCTTGAGCAGCGAATTCCCGAGTTGGCGCACAACCTGTTTGGTGACCGTGACGAGCGTGTTTCGCCGTCCTTGTCGAAAGTCATGAACTACACCACCCAGGCTTCGGTCTCGTACTCGTTGCGGGGTGGAACCCGCGAAATCATGCGCGGCATTATTGCGCGCGGATTGGATTTGCGATGAGCCAAATCGATCTGAACCTGCAAACCATGATCGGCGATTCGGCACGCCGAATTTTTAATGATCATGTCAATCGAAAACTGCTGGAGGAATTTGAAGCAGGGGCTTTTTGCACGCCGTTATGGCAGCAAATCCTTGATGCCGGCTTTGACTTGACGCTGGTGCCCGAAGCGGCAGGCGGCGCCGGCGGGCGATGGAGTGATGCCGCCGAACTGCTGTTGGCGGCCGGCGCGTTCAACTTGCCCTTACCCTTGGCGGAGACCATGATCGGCAACAGCTTGTTGGCGGCGGCTGGCCTGGCCTTGCCCGTGACTGACAAGCCCTTGGCCCTGATCGAATGCGGTCAGCACGCGCAGATCGAATGGGTCAACGATCACGGCGCGGCGAAGTTTTCGGGCACTGCGCGAGCGGTCGCCTGGGCGCGCGACTGTGATTGGCTGGTGGTATCGAACCCGGTGGGGTCTAACCCAGCGGTGCCGGGCCCGGTGGTGTCGGGCCAGACGCAGATTGGCTTGGTCGATTTGCGACAGCCCGGCGCGATACAACTGACCCGAGGTGAGAATCTTGCCCAGGAGCCGCGCGATGATTTGCGCTTTGAGCACGCGACCTGCACAGCGCTTGCGCCGGTCAAGACTGGATCGCTGTCGCAACCGGTCCTGCAACTGGGTGCCTTGGCACGTGCTGCGATGATCAGCGGCGCGCTCAAACAGGTACTCGACATGACAGTCCGCTATGCCAATGAGCGGATTCAGTTTGGTAAGCCGATTGGCAAGAACCAGGCGATTCAACAACCACTGGCGCTGCTCGCTGGTGAGGTCGGTGCTGCGCAGATGGCATCGCGTGTTGCACTGGATTCGGTACAGGCCTTTGACATAGCGGTGGCGAAGGTTCGCAATGGCCAAGCCGCAACTCAAGCGAACGGAATTGTTCATCAGGTGCACGGTGCGATCGGTTTTACCTACGAACACATGCTGCATTTCTCGACGCGGCGACTGTGGAGCTGGCGCAGTGACTACGGCAGCGATGTTTATTGGGCGCGGACACTGGGTAAAGCAGCGATCGCCGAAGGTGGTGCCGGTTTCTGGCCTTCAGTAGCCGGACGAAGTCTGGTACCGGTGCTTTAGGATCCTAGACCAGAATGACCTGTTGCTCGATCAGCGTTGTCAAGCTCATGCCCAGCAGATTGCCGGCGACGTTGCCGTTAAGGATCGAATAACTAAAGGTAGGTCCGGTGAATTCACCGCTGCCGGTCGTATCGGCTTTTAAAACCAGATCCCGACCGCGCCGGACGATTCGAGTTCCGGCGGGCAATGCTTCGCTGCCGTCGACCAGCAGCCGATACCCGGTGGCTGGTCTGCCGGCGTGTTTCGCGCCGGGTTTGTATCGTACTGTTTCGGTCGTTCCGTCTGCTGACTTTACGACCAATTGCAGATCTGCGGCCATCGCATTGCCCAGTGCCTGTTGGTCTGTCTTTATAGCAAGGGCGGATGGCGTCAAAGGCGCGGAACAGTTTAGTAAAAAGGGCTCTCTTTGATGAGCAAAATCGAACTCGATAAAGCCGACTGCTGGCGTCAGGCAGCTCAGACCATCCCGAAGTTGGCGTCTGAAAGGACCCTGTCAGGGCTTGTTTTTAGTGGACCCCAGCAATAGCGGCCCTTCCTGAACCAGCGCCGCGCTCTAGACCAGCGCCTTGACTTGCGGATCGGCAGCCTGGACCGATTTGACCAGCCCATTGCACCAAATAACACTTGAAACTCGCCCCGTGACGAGGTCCTGTAACGCCAGGTCGACAGATTCAAATTGGGCGTGTAGCTGGTGGTCGGATAACCCAGCGACATTTGCACTTGGGCGCGCGTCATACCGCGCATGACTTTGGATTGCCTGACGGCACTGCGGATTTCGTCAGACCACTTTGCGAGCCTGCCTCTTGGATTGGCGCGAACAATCCAGCGGGCGGCGAACTGTTCGGGCGAAAGATCGCGGCTGTAGTCATTGCCGATCGATTGCCGGATACCGTCCATTTCGACATTGATTCGGTTGCGCCCAAAGTCGATCGGCACAACCCGCGTACCGGCTGGCAGAAGTTTTTTGTTCGAATCGCGGTAGTTGCTATCGCTCGCCCAGGTTCCGTCGGTGTGCAAGTTGCAACACAAGAAGCCTGGGGGCGGAACATTTGCCGCTACCGCGACCCGCGCAACCAGGCCACTGAGCAGCACGCAATGTTAAAGCGCATCCAGGTGCTCGGTGCCTGGTGTGGTGAGAACAGCGCACCCGGTGCTAACAGATAGCCGGCCTCCAGTGCCATCGCGGCCAGCGCGATGGTGTCTTCGCCCGTATCGAACCAACCCAGAAAGCCGACTTTCGGTCGACAAAATGCAGTCATGCCCATTGATTCCAGTCGCGCGAAGGTCGGCTCGCGCCATTCGATTGGTCGTCCCTTGGTTGGCTCGGGAAACTAACCTGCGGTACGCAGGGTCAGATTAAAACGGCAAGAATCGGTCATCGGATGCTGTCCGGCCTTTAGGGCCAAAACACCGTGATATCGCAGCCGCGCGGCGCCGCCCCAGACGACGACATCGCCGTGCGCCAGCGGCACTCGGACCGCTCGGTCGCTGCGCCGGGTTCCGCCGAACACGAAGGTCGCCGGCAGGCCCAAAGATACCGAGACGATCGGATGGTTCAGATCGTACTCATCACGATCCTGATGCAGCGACAGCCGCGCACTCGGTTGGTAACAATTGATCAGGCACGCGTCCGGTTCAAACTCAGCAAAGCCCGCCAGGGACGCGGCCTGTCGAGCGAGCGTTCGGAACGAGTCGGGCAGCGCCGGCCACGGCCGCTCACTGACGGGGTCGCATGGACTATAACGATAACCTGAACCGTCGCTGATCCAGCCCAGTGAACCGCAATTACTCATCGCCACCGACATATGAAATCCGCCTGGCGTCACCATGTGTCGTAGCGGCGCCTGTGTCAGCACACGCTGCAGATCTGTCCAAAGCCTCTGTGCCACGCGGGTGGCGTGCGCTCGTAATAGCCATGCACCGGGTGCCAGTAACTCATTGACGAGCCGATCGGGGCGATTCAACGCCGTGTCGTCATCCTGCGCAAACAAGTCCATCGAGCGCGGCGATTGGTCGGCTTGCATGAGTGAGGCCGCGTCGTTCAGGCCGCGTCGTGAAAGATAATGCCGGCTGTATGTCGATGACCGGAGCGGACTCTGCTGACACCATGCCTCAGGTTCACGCGATAGACGCCACGGCTGCCTTGAACCGGCCGATGGTGCACAGCGATAACCGCCGCGTCGCCTTGGTGAAGCGCTACCACCAACGGACGCGATTGCATGCGCGGGCGCTGCTCGGTCATGACAAACTCGCCGCCCTCGAAATCGCGCCCTGGCTCGGACAGTAGCACCACCACCTGCAAGGGAAAGACATGTTCGCCGTACAGATCCTGATGCAAGCAGTTATAGTCGTCTGCGCCGTACTGTAGCAAAAGCGGGGTCGGTCGTTGCTGTCCCGCCGCGTGGCAGCGTTCGATGAACTCGGCGTGTTGTGCTGGAAAGCGCTGCGGCAAGTTCATTGCTGCATACCAGCGGTTGGCGATCGGTGCCAGGTGCGGGTAGAGAGAGTCGCGCAGCGTGCCGATTAAGTCGGGTAGGGGATAACGGAAGTAGCGATATTCGCCGCGCCCAAAGCCGTGCTGAGCCATGACGATCCGGCTTCGAAACAACTGCTCACGCCCATAGAGCGCGGACAGCGAGGTGCATTGCGTCGGCGTAATCAATCCGGCAATGACCGCCGCACCCTGGTTATCCAGATCGGCACCGACGCGCGACCAATCGATAGCTGCGATGTTCATTGCTCGATTCTAATTGCTTCACATATGGACTTTCTGGCTTTTCGCAAGCGCATGTCTTTCATATGGCCAATCATCAGAACGAAACTGTGTTGCGTCGCTAAATGGCGACGGCATCGAAAGAAATTTCGGTGCAGACCTATTGAAATTGGACGATGGTCGCTCGACGAAGTCGTACCGGATAATAGCGAAATCTAGCCGGAGTTCGCGTGACCAAAACTAATGATCTGAACAACGATGCCTTGCTTCGCGAGCGCATCAAACGCTACCTGAGTCGCGAAACCGGACGATCCGTCGAGGTCGTCGATTTGATTCGACTGCCGGTCGGCTTTTCCTGGTTGACTTTTCGCTTGGGCGTACGCGGACTGGACGGTAGCGACGACGTGCGGCCGCTGATCTTGCGGCTCGGGCCGGACTACGGACTGTTCGCACCGTACAGTGCGTTGCCACAGGTCTTGTCGATGCAATCGCTGGCCAAGACCGAGGTGCCGGTTCCGAGTGTTTATTGGCACAGCGAGGACCCGGATTTGCTTGGCGCACCGTTTCTGTTTTGCGAGCTGGTTATGGGAACCGCATTGTTGCCTTGGGCCTCGAGCAGCCTCGCGCCCTTGGCCGACGATCAACGACTGATGCTCGCTGACCAATTTGTTAACGCCTTGGCAGCACTTCACCAGGTTGATTGGGCATTACGACCCATGGCGCAGTTGGCGGGCGATATGAACGTAGAGAATGCCGCACAACGCCAATTGCAAAATTGGCGTTCGGCGTACGAGCGTTGGGCGATGCGCCCTTATCCGCTGTTCGAATGGGGCGCGCGCTGGTTATTCGAGCACTGTCCGCCAGCGCCACGGCTGTCGATCGTGCATGGCGATTACCGAACCGGCAATTTTCTTGAGCAAGGCGGCAAAATCACGTCGATTCTCGATTGGGAATTGGCGCATATTGGCGACCCGCACGAGGACCTCGGTTGGGCCAGCCTGCCGATGTATATGGGTGGCACCAAGCTGATTTGCCGGCTGATTGAGGCGGAACGATTCTTCGAACAATACCAGTCGCGGGTTTCGTTTCCTCTCAGTATGAGTTCTGTGTCCTACTACAAAGTTTTCTCGCTGTTGAAACTGGCCGCAACCCATATGGCGGCAGCGCGTTGCTTCGAGGACGGTCGCTTCAATGACCTGCGTATGCCGGCAATGGGCAGCCAGATACTTCCGGTATTAAGGCAACTTGAAAAGGCGATTGAGGCGATATGAACAACTCATTTGGGCGCTTGATCGATGGAATGACGGCCACCTTGCGCCAGGAGGTGTTGACCCGGATCGACGATGGATGGACTGGCGATTGATTGACTGGCTGCTGACCTGAACACAAAGTGCTGGTTGTCCCGCGAAGGAATGGTGCAGAAGCGTTGAACCACCGGGGTGAA
>JANORY010000514.1:0-3535 GCA_031415535.1 Burkholderiales bacterium
CAGGACCACCTCATTGGCGTTGCCGTACGCCAGCAGGCCGGACAGCGATCCGCGACCAGCCATCCGGTCGCGGCCCGAGTTGTAGATGACGATCAGATCAATACCGCCGGCTTCCTCGCATTTGGCGGACAAGCCGGTGCCGGCACCACCACCGATGATCGGTTGTTGGCGGGCAATCATCGAGCGAAATTTTTTGAGAATATCTTTACGGGCAATACGAGGCATGGGCTTGAGTTCTGCTTAACGGTTTAGTACACGTGGGATTGGCGTGCGCAATGGCATCAGTTCATGAAAGTTCGCGACCAACGCGTCCGCAAATCGGGGATCATTCAAGTGCAGCGGCAGGCGTATCAGTTGGCGCTGCGTGGTCGCACGAAACTGGCTGGCGATCGCGTCGAACAAGGCGCGATCGGCGGCGGGGTCCCAAAACGCCAGGCCCGGTGCGTCAAGCGCTGATACACCGCCCTCGGGAATTAGAAAGCGTACCGGTCCTTCCATCCGATTGAGCTTCTCGACGATGAAGTCGCCGATGCGCTGACATTCTTCCGGCGTGGTGCGCATCAGGGTCACGTTCGGATTGTGCTTGTAGAGATTACGCGCGCGAAATTTCGCAGGCACGGTGTCATGCGCCCAGAAATTGACCATATCCAGAGCGCCGCAAGAGCCGACATAGGGCACACGGCTGCGAATGATCGAGTCGAAGCGCTCGGGCCCGGCACTGAGCACGCCGCCGACAATCTCGTCGCAGACTTCGGTGGTGGTGACGTCAATCACACCGGTCAGCAGGTTTGAGTCAACCAGTTTTTCCATCGATTGGCCGCCAGTGCCGGTGGCATGAAACACCACGCAGTCGTATTGCTGTTCGAGCAGTTTGGTGACCGTTTGTACGCAGGCCGTGGTGACGCCGAACATGGTTAATGCAATCGCTGGTTTGCGACTTTCTTCAAGCTTGCCGGAGGCAGTCGGGGCGTAGGCAATCATGCCGGCCAGTGCATGCGCGGCGTTGGCCAGCACCCGTTCCGAAATTCGGTTGATGCCGGATACATCGGTGACGGAATACATCATGCAGATATCGGATGGACCGACGTAGGGCCGAACATCGCCGGAGGCAACCGTCGACACCATGACTTTTGGTACGCCGACGGCCAGGCGGCGCATACCGGCGGTCGCTAATGCCGTGCCGCCCGATCCGCCCGCCGAGATCAATCCGCCGACATCGCGCCGGCGGGCGATGAAGTGTTCGAACGCAATCGCCATTTCGGCCACCGCCGTACCGCGATCGTTGGTAAATACTGCGCGCTCACCGCGTGGATGGTGGCGTGCCACCTCACGCGGATGCACCATGGCTGAGGAAGGCCTGCCGGAGGTGGCGAGATCAACCGTAACCGTTCGCAGGCCGAGCTTCTCGATACAACTGCGCAAGTACAGTAATTCGCGGCCCTTGGTGTCGAAGGTACCCGCAATATAAGCGGCGAGCTTGCCGGTAGTGGCGACCGGAAACTCCAGCACGCGAGCATCACGGCTGTGCTCGGCCAGTGACTGCGCGGCATGGGTCAGTGACGGTTCGTTTGAGTCGGCGCGGGCTTTTGAGCCGAGCAGCTCGTCTCTGGGGCCGGTTGCTGACAGGTTTCGGTTACTGGAGGCTGCGGAAGGATTCTCGGCATTCCAACGATTCAAACCACGCAAGGCCCGCGGCTCATTCAAAGATGCTGACGGGCCACTCGCATCGAGCTTGGCGGATGAGTCGTCACCGGCGCGGCGCACGGTGTAGATTCGTACCTCATCGGCCGAATCGCTGTCCGCCTGCGAAGCGCTTCTGTCCTTCGCGTTATTGGCCCCGTGCACGGCACCGTACTCGGCCGCTTGCTCGCCCTCTTGCTCATCACCTTGCTGGTCCGGTGCGTCTTCAGATTCACCGCTCGCTCGCATGCCCAACAAGCGATGCTGGAGTTCGGTATCTTTGGACAATTCATGGGAAGACAGTTCGCGCGCGATGCGCCCGTTCACCATCACGGCAATCCGATCGGCCACCTCAATGGCGACGCCCAGATTCTGCTCGATCAATAAAACCGAAATATCACCTTCAGCGGCCAACGCTTTGAGCATTGCCGCCACTTGTTGCACGATGACCGGTGCCAGCCCTTCGGTGGGCTCGTCCATGACCAGCAACTTCGGGTTGAACAGCAAAGCCCGCGAAATCGCCAGCATCTGTTGCTCGCCGCCCGAGAGCTGAGCGCCGCCATTGCTCTTGCGTTCGGCCAGACGCGGAAAGCTTGCGTAGATGCGGGCGACTGTCCATGCACCCTTGTGGCCATAGGAGGCCAGTCGCAAGTGCTCATCGACCGACAACGACGGCCAGACGCGGCGGCCCTGTGGCACGTAGCCGATGCCTCGACCGTTAATGACATTCGCTGATAAGCCGAGTATTTCCTCGCCGAACAGGCGAATGCTGCCCTTGGCGCCGACCAGACCGGTGATGGCATTGCACAAGGTGGTCTTACCCATGCCGTTGCGGCCCACCACGGCCAGTACGCCGCGCTCAAGCGATAAGGTCACGCCTTGCAATGCATGGGCCTGACCGTAATGGACGTCTAGCTCGTGGACCTCAAGCGCGTTCGCCTTGCTGTTATGTTCAGGCTTGCGGGAGAACCAGCTCATGCGTGTTTTCCGCCCATGTAAATCGCCTGTACTTCGGCGTCGTTCTCGATCTGGTCGGGTGTACCGTGCTTCAGCACCCGGCCGTTGTGCATGATTGTCACGCGCTCCGATACCTTCAGAGCAATATCGAGGTCATGTTCGATCAGCACAAACCCCATATGCGGTGGAAATGCAGTCAGTAGCTTGACCAGCTCGCGGCGTTCGGCGGGTGACAGGCCGGCGGCGGGTTCGTCGAACAGGATCAGCCGGGGCGCACCGGCCAGCGCCATGCCAATCTCAAGCTGTCGTTGCTGGCCATGCGACAGCGATGACACGGGGGTATTGGCAATATGGCTCAAGCGCACCCGATCGAGTAAATCTTCGGTCGCCACGCGGGTCGGGCTCGCGGCACGCTGCTGCAGGAAACTGAAGCGGCCACGGTTGATACCGCGCGCCGCGAGGAACAAATTGTCGCGCACGGTCAATTCGCGGAACAGCAACGACGACTGATAAGTACGGCGAAGACCGCGCCGAATCCGCTCGTAAGGCGGCATGGCGGTAATGTCTTCGCCGAAGAACATGACCCGGCCAGAGGTCGGCGGGAAATCGCCGGTGACGGCATTGAACAACGTGGTCTTGCCGGCACCATTGGCACCGAGCACCGCACGCCGCTCACCGGCAGCCACCGAAAAACTGACTTCGTCAATCGCTTTCAAAGCGCCGAAGGCGCGGGTGACGCCTTCTAGTACCAGGGCATCGCCCGACGCCAACGGCCGTTGACCCATTGCCACTGGTCGGTCTTGAGTCGCGGTGCCATTGGCCGGGCGCGGCCTGAACTGTGTGACTGAAGCCAAGTTCGATTTCCCGCTTTCTGCTAGCCGCTCTTTGCTACGCCGTT
>JANORY010000515.1:0-7209 GCA_031415535.1 Burkholderiales bacterium
CAGGCTAAGCTACACCCCGAGGGTCTCAATGTCAGCGGTCGCGCTGCACCGAATAGGACGCGAAGTATAACAGGGCGTCCCGGTACGGGGAAGGCGATATGTTCTCGACCGCTCGCTTGGCTGCCTGTGCCTCCTCTTCGGCCCGGCGCCGCGTGTATTCGAGCGCACCGGTTCGCAAAATGGCCCGCATCACTTGTTCGCCCTGCTCAGTGTGGCCGTGCGTGATCGCATTGCGAATTAAGTCGCGTTCACTGGCATTGCCATGTTCGATGACATAGATTAACGGCAGCGTCGCTTTGCCTTCACGCAGATCGTCGCCGACGTTTTTGCCGATATGTTCAGTGTTGCCCGAATAGTCGAGCATATCGTCTATCAACTGGAAGGCCGTGCCGAGCCTTCGGCCGTATTCGGCACAAGCCGCTTCGGTTGCGGCATGGGCATTGCATAAAATAGCCCCCAATTGTGCCGAAGCCTCGAACAATTTTGCGGTTTTGTATTGAATGACCTGCAAGTAACGCGCCTCGTCGACATCCGGGTCGTTGCAGTTCAGCAGTTGCAGCACCTCACCTTCAGCGATGGTATTGGTCGCATCGGCCAGTACTTTCATGACCCGCATGTCGTTGGCCTCGACCATCATTTGAAAGGCGCGCGAATACAGAAAGTCGCCCACCAAAACCGACGCCGCATTGCCGAACTTGGCGTTAGCCGTGTGTCGGCCACGACGCAGCTCGGATTCGTCGACTACGTCGTCATGCAAAAGGGTGGCGGTGTGGATGAATTCGACCACGGCCGCGAGCAGGAAATGATGCTGGTCGCCTCGATAGCCCAGGGCCCGGGCGATCAGCAACAGCAACACCGGACGCATGCGTTTGCCGCCGGCACCAATGATGTACTCGGAAACCTGGTCGATCAGAGCCACCTCGGACGCCAGGCGTTGGCGGATGATGAGGTCGACCTCGGCCAGGTCAGAGGTCAGGACAGGGAAGAGCTCGGCGGGCTTCATTTGGTTGAACATTATAAGTCCGAGCTAGTTCCGATTCTGGTCGTACGATTTGCGATTAGGTGATTTGCGGCGAGAACTTAAGGGTAAGATAAAGCTTGTACTGCCCGAGCTTTCTTGACTTAATGGATTCCGACATTCTCGAATGACTGAGCCGATCTCCGCTGCAACTCCCGATAGGCTTGGCGCATTGCAGCGATTTCGGGTGCTCGACCTGAGTCAGGTACGGGCCGGACCTACCTGCGTCAAACAGTTGGCCGATTTCGGGGCCGATGTCATCAAAATTGAGCCCTCGGCGGCCAGCGGCCGCAAGGATGTGATGACCGGCGCCCGCTTGGGCGCAGACATGCAGAATCTGCATAGAAACAAGCGTTCGTTGACGCTTGATTTGAAGCACCCGGACGGCAAGGCGATCTTTTTTCGGCTGATGGCGTCCGCTGACGTTGTAGTCGAGAACTACCGACCCGACGTCAAATTTCGCTTGGGGATTGATTACGAGAGCCTGGCTGCGGTGAATCCGCGCATCATTCTGGCCAGTATCTCCGGCTTCGGACAAAACGGCCCCTACCGGGCGCGGCCAGGCTTCGATCAGATCGCGCAAGGTATGAGCGGGCTGATGTCGGTCACCGGCAAGCCGGGTGATGGACCGATGCGCACCGGTGCCGCGATCGCCGATATGGCCGGCGGATTATTCGCAGCACTAGGCATTTTGACCGCCCTGCTGGAACGCGAGGCCAGCGGCAAGGGTCAGTGGGTGCAGTCATCGTTATTACACGCCGGGATTGCACTGATGGACTTTCAGGCGGCACGGTTTCTAGTGCAGGGCGAAGTAGCCGGCCAGGCCGGTAACGACCATCCGACCAGCATGCCGACCTCGGCCTATGCCACCAGTGACGGCTACATCAACGTTGCCGCCGCCGGTAATCTCATGTGGAGCAACTTGTGCACGGCGCTTGGCCGTGAAGATCTTGCGCAGCGCGCCGAGTTCAAGACCGAGTTGGATCGGCCGAAGAACCGGGCTGCGCTGAACCAGGAACTCGCCGGCGAGTTTTGCCAGCGCAGCAGCGCCGACTGGATTGAATTGTTGAACCGGGCGGGCGTGCCGTGTGGGCCAATCTATTCCACCGATCAGGTATTCGCCGATCCGCAAGTCACCCATATGCAGATTGCAGAACCAGTCATGCATCCCAAACTGGGGTCGATTTCGTTGATCGCCCAAGCGGCACGCTTATCTCGCACGCCGGGCAAGATCCGTTTTCCGCTGCCGGATGCCGGCGCACACAATGACGAAATTCTTCATTCGATCGGTTATTCAGATGCTCAAATCAGCGCGCTGCGTGCGGCCGGCGTGTTGTAGTCTTAAACCTCAACCCATTTAACGGAGTTCAGCGTGCCTGAAGTTATTGTCAAACGCGACGGACCGATCGGTCAGGTCATTTTCTCGAACCCGGCGAAGTTCAATGCGATGTCGATTGATATGTGGGAAGCGTTACCGCCCGCCATCACCGAACTGGATGCTGATAACTCAATTCGTCTGATTGTTCTGCAAGGCGAAGGTGAGAAATCCTTTGTTGCCGGTGCCGATATCTCTCAGTTCGAGACCAACCGCAGCGAAGCTGATGCGCAAAAACGGTACAGCCGAGCGGTTGAGGCGGCTTATTTGGCACCGACCCAGGCAGTCAAGCCGGTCATCGCGAAGATTCGCGGAATCTGTATGGGTGGCGGACTGGGACTGGCGGCGGCGTGCGACTATCGGATCTGCAGCAGCGACTCGCGCTTTCGAATGCCGGCCGGGCGTCTGGGTCTGGGTTATGGTCAGCCGGGTGTGCGGCGCTTTACCCAGATCATCGGTGTGCAGAATACTTACGACCTGTTTTTTACCGCCCGTATTTTTGGCGCTGCCGATGCCTTGCGAATGGGTTTTGTTGCACAGATGGCCGAACCCGGCGACCTGGATGCCGTCACCGCGCAATGGACCTCGATGGTTGCCGAGAATGCGCCGCTGACCCTGCAAGCCTTGAAGCTTACGTTAAATGACCTATTGCGAGACGCGGTTGATCGCCAGCCGGGGCTCGTCAAGACCGCTTTGGAAGCCTGTTTCGCCAGCGCGGACTACCAGGAGGGCGCACGCGCCTTTATGGAGAAACGCAAGCCGGTTTTCAAAGGGCGCTAGGCTTTTCAAAACTGTAGCGCACCCCGACCCAGATCATGCGCGGTGCGCCGGGCGCAAAAAATGTTGAGTGCTGCAACGGAAACTCGCCATTGACTGCGGCGAACGGTCGCGCCTGAAAATTGCCGTTGCCACTGAACGCCGATGGCCCAAGCAGTGCGGCGCTTGAATACTTCCGATCGAACAAGTTGTTGATCTGCGCAAACACCTGCAGTTGCTTCTCAACTTGGTAGCGGGCGCTCAGGTTGAACACCGCATAACCGGGCGATTTGCCTTGGCCCAGATAATAAGTGCCATCGGGTTGATGCTGATTGTTCTCATTGCCGCGCGCAATCGAACTTGAAACGGCTAGCAAGTTAAGCCCGATTGAAACCGCCGGTGTCATTCGATAGTCAGCGTAAGCCTTGAACAGGTGCTGCGGGATCAAGGGAATGGAATCGCCGGGCTTGACATTGATGGTGCCGTCCAGGCCGGCGCCGTTGCCTTGATTGCTGCTGTTCGACCAGCCCTGTACGGTCTCGGTTGACTGATACGTCGCCTCGAGCACAGTGTGGTTGACGCCAAACGACAGCGGGCCAGTGCGGCCGTTCAGACCCAACTCAATCCCCTGACGGCGCGTTTTGCCGAAGTTCCTGAAGTAACCGAAGCCGGTCTGATCATCGGCGACGAACAAAATGTCGTCGCTGCTGTCGGCACGAAACACACCGACCGTCCAATTCAACTGCTTGCTGACCGTGCCGCGAACGCCGGCCTCCAGCGTGCGGGTAATCACCTGATTCAACGGCGGGTCGCCGGCCATGGAATTCGGCAATTTGCAGGGCCGATCGGGATTGGCGCAACCGAGCTCGATTGAGGTCGGCGCACGACTGCCCTGGTTCAGGCCGAGATAAGCGTTCAAGTCGCGAGACGGCACCCAGGTCATGCCAATCGCCGGATTGAACTTGCTGAACCGGTGATCGCCATCCAGCGAGTTCGGGCCGCCGCCGGGGTTGATCAAATCATTATTGACTACGCTGGTGCGATTGAATCGGCCCGATACGGTCAGGTGCAGGTTGTTGGGCAGCGCCAGGGTGTCGGTGGCGAAGACACTGTAGGTGCGCACTCGACCGGTCAGACTGACTCGCGTGTCGAAGGGCGCACCATCGACCTCGCCACCGGTTACACCATCGCCAAATGCGCCAACGCCGGTCACGCTGCGATCCGGATTCAGGTAACCCAGTTCGCTGAGTTGATCGAAACGGATCCGGCTCTCGTCGAGTCCGGCACCGACCGTGAATTGATTCTTGCGGCCCGCCAATGGTGCATAGGAAGTCAACTGGCCGGACAGCCCATAATTGGTTTGCTGCGAGTTGGAGCGGGTGACCAGACCGTTACACTTTTCAGCCGGCTCGTCGTTTTGCAAGGCCTGCGCGATGCAGCGCCAAAACGGAAACGGTGTGTTGCCAGCGTTGGCACCGGCGCTCGGAAAGCCGATGTAGCCGGCGGCGCTCAGGGCGGCGCGATCATCGGCCGACGGCTGGTAGATTGACTGGTCGAGCGCGGCTTCATTGACATCGCCATTCAGGGTCCGGGTCTTCAGGTCACGATAATAAGCATTGCCGGAGAACACCAGGTCGTCGCGAAAACTGTGTTGCGCCGCAAGATTCAACAACCAGGATTTGTTCGAGGTAATGTCAGGCTTCGTGTAAACGCCCGCGTAATGGGCGCTCAACAGACGTTGCTCTTGCAAACCGCTGCCGAGTAGTTGATTGTTTGAATAGGCCGCGCTGAGTTTCAGGTCGGTTTTTGCATTGCGCCAACCCAATTTTCCGAACCACTGTCGAACATCAGAGGGCGACTCTTCGCGCCAGCCGCGTTCCTTGAACAGATTGGCGGTGCCATACCAACTGAGTCCTCGCTCGTTGAACCCGCCGTGCTCGAGTTCGAGCGCGCGTCGGCCAAAGCTGCCGATATAGGTTTGCAAAACGCTGCCCGGGTGGCTGCGGCCGTCCTTGGTTTGAATCGACAGCGCACCGCCCAGCGTATTCAGGCCGAACAGCGGGTTTGAACCGGGCATCAAGGTGATCGAGGCAATGGCGCTGCGCGGGATCAAATCCCAACTGACGACGTCGCCAAACGGTTGATTCATCCGCACGCCGTCCATGTAGACCGACAGTCCTTGTGGTGTGCCCAACAGCGGCGAAGCGCTGTAGCCACGATAGTTGACATCAGTTTGAAAGGGGTTGCCTTGCATCTCGTTGACATGCACGCTGCCCAGGCGCTTGTTCATAAAATCGGCGAGATCGATCGAATTCGAATTCGTAATTTCGGCCTCGCCGGCGCTTTGAACGTTGGCAGGTATCTCGGCCTTGGGCAGACCGACCCCCGGCAGTGGGGTTGTGCCAATGACCGTGATGGTGTCGGCTTGCGGGGTAGTTCCGGTGCCCGCAGATGGGGTTTGTGCGACACCTATGAGCGGGGCAAATGCCAAACTCACGCCCAACAGGGCAAGGTTTTTCATTGCGGTGGGCATTTGAATCGAATCAGTGAGAGGGATCTATAAACGGGCGTGTTGGAGCGTTATACAAGACGGGCTGTCGAAATGGGTCGGGAGAAACGCCCGTTCGATGTGCGTTGCAGCAAGCCCGCCAATCCCCTGCAAAATGAAACAGTAGCCGGACCCGAAGTTGGATTCAAGTGAACTAATTGGTGTCCAATCCATCACACGATGGCTTGCAAGGCACCAACAATGAGTTCGTCCGGTCAGTTTGTTCCCCCAGGTCCTGCGATTGAAGATACCGAACTGCTGTCGCAGTGGGCGCAAGCCGGCATTAGCGTGCGCCGCGAGGGCAGAATCGCGATTGTTCAATTTGATGCGTCTGACAAAGCCAACGCCTTGTCAGTGGCGGTCATGCGGGGTCTGCTGTCGGTGGCGCGCAGCTTCGAATCTGACGCCGAGCTTTCGGCGGTGGTGCTGACCGGTGCCGCTGACAAATTTTCGCTCGGTTTTGATCTGCGCGACGCCCAGCGAGTGGCCGCGCTGACTTTAGGGCAACGGCGCGAAGCGCAGGCGCTCGGTCCACGCTTGTGTGCTGCCTGGGAAGACATTGAAGCCTTGACCCTGGTGGCCGTCGAAGGGTGGTGTGTCGGCGGTGGTGTCGCGTTGGCGGGCGCTTTTGATCTGCGGGTGGCCGGCGGCGGCGCGCGTTTTTACGTACCCGAGATTGAACGCGGAATGAATATGAGTTGGGGGTCATTGCCGCGCCTGGTCAATCTGGTGGGACCGGCACGCGCTAAACAGATCGTGATTCTGGCTGACAAGGTTGATGCGCAAAAAGCGTATGACTGGGGGTTTGTTCAATACCTGGTCGAACCTGGCCAGGCACTTGAGGAGGCACTGGTTCTGGCGCGTCGTGCGGCCGCGATGCCGCCTGTGCAATTGCGGATGTGTAAATCTGGAATCAATGCATATGCCAATGCATTGACCCGAGCGACTTCGATCATGGATCGTGATCAATATCTGTTGGCGCAGGGCTCTGGCGATTATGCCGAGGGCGTGGCGTCATTTCTCGAAAAACGTCCGGCGCAGTTTCGAGGACTCTAAACGAATCGCCGGCCGACTTGGGCCAACTCAAGATGGATAGTTTTTGATGCAAGTAGAGACGATAGAGATTGGCCCGGTCACCGTGTACCTGGGAGCGAAGTCTGGCAAGTATCCGGACGGCAATCAGGTGGTGGTCTGCGGCAAAGACACGACGATTGCCTTTGACACCCCACTGGTCGCGCTGAAGCTTGCCGAGGTGTTGCGCAAGGCCGATCTGGTCGTGCTCGGCCATGCGCATGAAGATCATCTGGTGGGACTGCATTTGCTACCAAATGTGCCCGTGCAAGCGCCGTTGGCCGATTTGTGCGCTGTGCAAAGCGAGGCCGGGCTGGCTGCGCATTATGGCTATCGAGCGCAGACGCTGGCAACGGTGCTGCCGCAAATGGTCAAAGACTTTTACTACACACCGCGCCCGGATGCGACCGGCTATTCCGACGGCACGCTGTGGCAACTGGG
>JANORY010000516.1:0-1099 GCA_031415535.1 Burkholderiales bacterium
AGGCACGCGCCGTGACGATATTCGTCCGGGCTTGAGGATCACCAACTACAGGGCGGCGATCGCCTTCACAGTTGCGGATGAAACCCAGGCAGCGCTCGGTGTGTTTTATGGCGGGTGGAACTTTGAGCGTGACCTGCGTCCGGACGTTGAAGAGTAACTTACGGAGCGACGTCGAGGACCAAGCCCGTGAGTATTGCGGACAAGTTTACGAAGTCAAATATTTCCGATGGATTTGCCCGACCCCGTCGAAGCGATCAAGTTTGTCATGTAGTACGTATTTCACCAATGCCGGACCGTAGTCTTAGTCCGAAATTCGTCCCCTTGGTCTATTGAATCGCCAAATTCTAGACAATATCCCAAAATGGGACTAGCATACCGAAATGCGAATAATTGCGTTGCAAACGCTAAAGCAGTTTTTCGAAGGTAGTCCGGCACACTCCGACTCGAGGCAACCGCTGCTCACATGGTATCGCCAGGTATCAGCCGCCCAGTGGAAGTCGCCGACGGATGTCAAGACTGACTTTGGCACCGCGAGTATCTTGAAGGACGGCCGCGTGGTTTTCAATATCGCCGGCAACAAGTATCGCCTGGTCGTTTGGATAAATTATCCGTACAGCGTGGTGTACGTGCGTTTTGTCGGCACACACAAGCAGTATGACGCAATTGATGTACAAACAGTCTGATCGAGACCGAAGGAATGATGAATGGAAATCAAACCGATTCGAACGAAGAAGGACTATGCCGCGGCGCTCAGTGCGGTTGAGAAACTGATGCAAGCAAAGGCTGGGTCATCCGAAGGCGATAAGCTTGATGTGCTCGTCACATTGATTCAAGCTTATGAAGCCAAACATTTTCCGATGGATTTGCCCGATCCGGTCGAGGCGATCAAGTTTGTGATGGAGCAGCGCAATTTGACGGTGCACGATCTGCTGCCGGTTTTTGGTCGGCCGAATCGGGCCTACGAAGTTCTGAACGGCAAGCGCTCATTGACGTTGGCAATGATTCGCAAGCTGCATGTTGAGTTTGGAATTCCTGCGGACGCGCTGATCGCCTAAGCGGCCAAAACAGCCCGAAGGCATACCCGACGATTCGTCCTTGG
>JANORY010000517.1:0-6890 GCA_031415535.1 Burkholderiales bacterium
TGGAGATTGTGGCCGATATGGCGACCCGCAAGGATCGCATGTTGGCGGTATCCGATGGCTTCCTGTCGCTGCCTGGTGGTCTGGGAACTCTGGATGAACTGTTTGAAGTGTTAACCCTGCGGCAAATCGGTTATCACCAAAAGCCCAGCGCCTTACTGAACCTGAACGACTACTACAGCGACTTTCTGAATGCATTGAACGGGTTTGCCGCGAAGGGTTTGATCGATCGACGCGAACTTGAGCGTTTACTGGTTGCGGCCACGCCGCAGCAAGTGCTGGATCAGCTTGAGATTGCCATGTCGTCGGCACCTGCATAGCCGTTCTGGCGCCACGCCTCATAAACAACAATCGCCACCGCGTTGGACAGATTCAAGCTGCGGTTATCAGGACGCATCGGAATTCGAAGGCATTGATGGTCGTCGAATTGTGCTCGGACCGTTGGCGGTAGTCCAGCGGTCTCGTTGCCAAACACAAAAAAATCCTCTGGTAAAAATATCGCTGATGAAAGCGCAAGGCTTGCCTTCGAGCTGAGCGCGAACCTGCGCAGCGGCTGTTCTTGCGCGATGAAGCTCGACCAGTCTTGATGCACGATGACGCGCGTGAACTCCCGGTAATCGAGTCCGGCGCGCCGCAGCTTGGCATCATCAAGCGAAAATCCGAGCGGCCGAATGAGATGCAAACGTGCACCGGCGTTGGCGCACAAGCGAATGATGTTGCCGGTGTTCGGAGGAATTTCGGGGTGAACGAGAACGACGTTAAACATACTGAGCACAGAAATTTAAACTGACTTGGCGGGCGCTTGAATCTGATTAATTGATGAGCGAATTAGTCTTAGGAGATTCATACGTGACTGATTAAAATGAAAGCGCATTATCTGGTGAATTCATTTGGCAAATATTAATGGCTTCAGTTGATGAACCTCAGTGATTCTTCGTTTTAGTTTTCTCCGCCCAAGTTTGTGCCGCCGAAGGGATCGATCGGGATGAGTTCCTTGATTGCAGATGACGCCTGGAGCATACTGCGTTGTCCGCAGTGTGCCGGCCGGCTGCTGGTTCACGAAACTGGTGCGGGTGCGGTTTGTCAGAGCTGCGCTGCTCAGTACCCCGCTACCGCCTGGCACGGATTAAATCTGATGCTGCGTCAGCCCAAGGATGTTTCGCTGCGCTTTGTTGTCGGCGAGCCCTTAGCGATATCCGAAGGTTTAGGGTTTGATCCGCTGACTCACAATCAGACACCGGACCCGATGACCATTGGTGTGCCAACGCCGCATCATTTCAGTTCGGAATTGTTCAGCTATTTTCCGCGTGCCGCGCACAGTGAAGCGCGTGCGCTCGATCTCGGCTGTGGCAATGGTCTGCACAAAGCCTTGTGCGAGCAGGCGGGGTACCGAACCGTTGGCTTGGACGCCGACCCGGAGCAGAACCCGCCTATTTTGGGTGATGCACATGCGCTGCCCTTCGCGGACGCCAGCTTTGATTTTGTTTTGTCCATGGCGGTGCTTGAGCACATCCGCTATCCGCATATTGCGCTTGGTGAAGTGCACCGAGTGCTCAAGCCGGGCGGACTGTTCATTGGAACGGTCGCGTTCCTGGAACCGTTTCATGGCAACAGTTATTACCACTGTACTCATTACGGTACCCTGAGCCTGTTGCAGCATTCAGGATTTCAGGTATCTCATTTGGCACCTGAACCCAATTGGACCGCGTTGAATGCGCTAGCCAATATGGCCTTGCTGCCGAAGGTACCGGCAGCCATTGTTAAACTGTTGTTCCTGCCCGTGACTGCGGTGCAAAAATTGCTCTGGTGGGTACGCAATCTACTGAAGTCCGAAAAAGACAAGAATCTGTTGGTGCGTCGAACCACCGGCTCATTCGCCTTCATTGCCACTCGCTGATCAGCGACTGCAACCGCGACTGCCTGTCTGCGATTAAGGGTCGGTTCTGGCGAGCACCGCATTGATGACCGCAAAGGCACCGGCCGATTTAAGCGTCAGCGCTGCGTTGGAAAGGGTTGCGCCGCTGGTCATGACGTCATCGACGAGCACAACGACGGCTCGGTCGCAACGCCCAAGTGCGGCAAATGACTGTCGCACGTTGTCGTGGCGCCGCTCAGGACTTACCAGGGTTTGTGCGTCGGTATGACGAATACGATCCAATAAATTGGCCGGCACCAAGTCGATGTTCGCCGCCAAGGGGGATTGTTCAAGCGCCAGGCGCAGCCCACTGAGAATGAGCTGTGATTGGTTAAATCCGCGCTCGACAAAACGCTGCGAACTGAGCGGAATCGCACACAGATAAAGCTTGGGCCGATGCGCCAATGGGTTGGCCCTTTGCGCCCACAACTGCCTGGCGCGTGCGAGCAGTGCGCTGCCAATCTGTTGCCCCAGACAATGGCCCAAGGACTTTCCCAACGACCAGCGGCGCCCAAACTTGAGGGCCTGCACCATCTCATCGATCGGTGAGCGGTAGCCGCACAGCGCAAACGTTGCGTCAAACGCTGGCTGCCGATTCGAGCACGCTTCGCAGAGTGAGCCGCCGTGATCGCTTTGCTGACCGAGCATCGGTGCCGCGCAAACTTCACAGCGCCGCCGCAGCCGTCCCGGCAAGCGGGCGATGCAGGCATCGCATAGGGCGGGCCTGCCGGGTTCGAGACTCAGGCTGCAGCCGATGCAGACGCGCGGCAGAACCAGCTCAAGGATGCCTTGCATCGGCTGGCGCACTCGTTGGGACAATGAACGCATACGGGAACGCATACGGAACTAGTGTGGTGTTTCACGCTGATTGACGCGAAAGATTCGAGTCAAACGGCGATGAGCGCGCGGTCGATCCGCAGGGGTTGATATCGGGGATATCAACCCCTGCGGGCGAGCGTGTGGGCGCGCCGTTTGGCCGAACCCCCTCTGGGGGCGAGGTGAAATGAGGGCGACTGCGGCGTTGCGAACCCGGGTCGATAGCCCCGCTATCGACCCGGAACCGCGCCTTGCATTCGCCCTCATTGCACCTCGTCTTTCGCATCAATCAGCGTGAAACACCACACTCAGCGGCGGTCCCAACAATGTTTTTTGGCATTCTATGTTTGGCGGGCTTAAATCGCGGTCGGCGACAGTGCGGTCCTGCAACGCTCCGGCGTGCGTCGGTATTGCTCAAGTGCGCTTCACTTGGGTTGACAATGACGTTGTCATTAACAGTACCGATCGCGCGGGCGCAAAGTTGTAGTGCCGATGATGCCAGGCGGGCGGGGCCTGCGACCTACAGTCTGCGCCTGGACAACGATGTACTCGGCGGGCGCCGGCAAGATCAGAACTACACGGGCGGCACGATCGTCACGGTGGTGTCGCCGAAGCTCGACAGCTTTACCGATGATCCTTGCCTGGCAGATTCGGTTCGCTGGCTCAATCACCGCCTGAGCTGGCTGCAGCCGAGCGATGCAACACAGCGAAACATGACCTTTGGCGTCAGTCACCTGGCCTTCACACCCGGCGACCGGCTGCGTACCGACGTGATCACTGATGATCGCCCCTATGCCGCCGCGCTGTTGTTCAGTTTGGGCTATAACGGCCGCAAACATGACCAGATGCACAGCACTCAACTGCGCCTCGGGCTGGTTGGCCCGGGCGCGCAGGGCGAGCGGGTACAAAACGTTTATCACGACTCGCTTGGCCTGAAGCGCTTTGCGGGTTGGAACAATCAATTGCGCAATGAATGGGTTGCCCAGTTGCTGTATGAACGTTCGCAACGTTGGTCGGCGACGGCAAGCCAAGCTTGGGGCACGGATTTGATCAGTCACTGGGGTGGCAGTTTGGGCAACTACGCTACCTACGCCAACGCTGGTGCCGAATGGCGCGCAGGTTGGCGTTTGCCAGATGACTTTGGCAGCTCACCGATGCGACTGGCCGGCGAGAATAGCGCACCGGCCCAGACGCCTCACGCGACGAGCGGTTGGGCGGGCCATCTGTTTTTGTCGCTAGAAGTACGCGGCGTGTTGCGTGACCTGACGCTGGACGGCAACACGCTGGCGGACAGCCATCAGCTTGCGAAGCGGCCTTTGGTTGCCGATCTGGGTGTCGGCTGGGTGTTGCGCTTCGGTGCCTGGAAGTTGGCGATGGCGCGCAACTTTCGAAGCCGGGAATTCTCCGAACAGACACAGCCACCAGCCTTCGGTAGTATTTCGATCAGTCGCCGAATGTAAGCGGCGTTGCGTAAAGGAGTCGACATGAACGATAGCTTCAGCCTGTCACAACAGATTCGCAAGCCGGCGGTGCAGTCCGAGCGAGGGGTAGTCTCGGCGCAACATCGAGTTGCTGCCCAAACCGGTGCGGCGGTACTCGCCAGGGGTGGCGACTGCATCGATGCCGCGGTAGCCACTTCATTCGCGTTGGGCGCGCTCGAACCCTGGATGAGCGGTGCCGGTGGCTTGGGCACGATGGTCGTGTACCGGGCGCGCGAAAAGCGCTTTGAGGTCATTAACTTCGGTGGTGTTTCGCCGCACCGGGTGAACGCCGTTGACTATCCCTTAAGCGTGGGTGCCGGCTTGGATCTGTTCGCCTGGCCGCGCGTCAAGGATGATCGCAATATGCACGGTCCGGCGTCGATCGTGGTGCCCGGTGTCGTCGCCGGGATGGGCGAGGCGCACCGTCGCTACGGCAAACTGGCCTGGACAGATCTGGTCTTGCCGGCGGCGCGATTCGCGCGCGACGGGTTGCAGGTAGATTGGTTCGCCACCGAGAACATCGCCGCCGCTGCGCTTGACTTACGTCGTTACCCGACCAGTGCCGGCGAGTTCCTGCGTGACGGATTGCCGCCGACCGCGATGTGGGGCATCCGAGCCGGGCAACGATTGCCGCGACCGAACTATGCGCGCACGCTTGAATGGATTGCCGAACAGGGTGCCGATTCGCTGTATCGCGGCGCGCTCGCCTCGGCACTGGTCGGTGAAATCCAATCGGCTGGCGGCTGCCTGGACGAGTCCGATCTGGCCGACTACCAGGTACGGGTCAGTCAAAGCCTGGCCATACCGTATCGCCACGCAGTGGTTCACGCAACGCCGGAGTTGACCGCCGGGCCAACCCTGGCGCAGACGCTCAAACTATTATCGGCGTGGACGCCTGACGCCAGCACACCCGATGCGGCGGCCTACCGGGCCTACGGTCACGCCTTGCAGGCTGCCTATCGGCAACGTCTGGCCGATATGGGTGATGCTGATGGTAAACGGGCGTTGGGCGCAGAACATCTCGCGCCGTCCTGCACCTCGCATTTCAACGTGATTGATGCGCACGGCAACATGGTCGCCGTAACCCAGACTTTGCTCGGCATTTTTGGCTCGAAATTTGTCGGACCCGACACCGGAATTCTGATGAACAACGGCATGATGTGGTTCGATCCCGAGCAAGGCAAAACCAACTCCCTGGCGGGTGGGCGGCGTTGTCTTTCGAACTACACGCCAGCGATTGCCGCGTTGAGCGATGGCCGGTTGATGGCGGTCGGTGCCTCGGGCGGTCGGCGAATTTTACCGGCGGTCGCGCAACTGTTGTCGTTCGCCATTGATTATCAAATGGATCTGGACACAGCGTTCCATACGCCACGGATTGACGCCTCGGAAGGCTCGCTGTTGATCGGTGATGTTCGCCTGTCGCCAACGATTCATGCCGCGCTGGCCGGTGAGTTCGAATACGAACAGGCGCGCCTGCAGACCTTGCCGATGAAATTTGCCTGCCCTTCAGCGGTCATGCGCAGCGGCGCGATCAACAGTGGCGCGGCGGAGACGTTTCAGCCGTGGGCCGATGCGATTGCCGAAGCCTGATCAATCAATTCTTCTAAACTAAGTCTCGCCGCAGCGCCCTGCGAACCTTGCATCACAGCCGATGCTCGACGACACCTTCGATGGGATCGGCAGGCGTTCGCCACGGCGAACGCTCAATCATGCGCATCGCGTCGGTGTAGCCGGCGTCATGCCGCAATTTGATTCCAGTGCTCGTGAAATCGATATCCTTGGTGGAGTCCTCGCCCTCCAGACGAGGTGCTACCAAGTGCGCGACATGCATGGAGGTGCCGCAGCCCCAGTGCGCCAGTTCCCTGATACGCGGGTCGGCGCGTTGTTCGGTCGTGAGTTGAGCAGCCAACTCGCGAATGATGTGACGCATCCGATGCAGCTCCTTCTGCTTGGCGATGTGGTTGTCAGCACGGCTGGCATACTGAATGTCTTTGGTGCGACCCATCACCTCCCAGATCGACTCGGGCTCGGGGCCGGCCTGATGCCAGACGTTGACCGCGAAAATCAGCGAGCTGCGCCTCGGGAAATCGTCGAGTACTGCTTCGATCGGCGTGTTCGAATATATTCCGCCATCCCAAAAGAGATCCGCGCCGATACGGACCGCAGGAAAGGCCGGCGGAAGAGCACCGGATGCCATGATATGGTCGACCTCAAGGAGTTCATTGCGGCTGTCGAAATAGCGCATTGCGCCGCTGCAGGCGTTCACAGCACCGACGGTGAGCCGGGTAGAGCTGATCGCAAGACTGGGAAAATCGATCAGCGCTGCGAGCGTTTTTCGTAATGGGTCGGTACTGTAGAAAGCGGCCTGTTCGGCGCCGATCTTAAAGCGCGTCCCGAGCATCGCGTTCGGGTTGGGCTCGAAGAATCCCGGAATTCCGCGCATCACGATGTTCAGATTCGCGATGCTATTGCCCAGACCGAATGCACCGAACCCGCTCAGCCAGGGCACGGAAGATTCCATCAGACTCCAGAACTGGCGCAGTCTTTCGAGACGCCGATTGCTGGAATTGCCGGCGATCAAGGCCGCGTTGATCGCGCCAATCGAGGTGCCGATCACCCAGTCGGGTTCGATGCCCGATTCATGCAGGGCTTGATAGACGCCCGCCTGGTATGCACCCAGT
>JANORY010000518.1:0-1009 GCA_031415535.1 Burkholderiales bacterium
AACGTCCGAGTCGCGCTGCATGGGGTCGAACTTCAGCAAATCAAACAGCCGGCGCCGATCAAACGTGCGTTTGAAGACCTCGTCGCCACGCTCGTTGATCATCTGCACCAGCAGTTCCTCGTTGCGGCGCGACTCATCGCCTGCGCCCGGTCCGATTCGCCCGACAGCGTCTGCATTCTTTGCCACTCCTTTGATGCCGAACGGCGTCACCGCTACCCGTTTGCGGGCCGCGCCCGGATCGTCATCGCCCGCTAGCAACACGCGACGCGATTGTGCAGAATCCGCTTCAGAAACTGGCGTGACGCTTGACCCCTCGTTACGGGTTGTGCTCGCCTCGCTCACCTTCACCGCAGCACCGACCTCAGCGCTCTTGGCCGGCGGCGGCACAACGTCGCTGCGCGCCACTTGAATCATGAAGCTGCGATCAATGCTCGCACCGGACGGGTCGGTGCCTCGAACAATGATCTGGTAGCTCGACTGAACCGCAAAGTCGGGCAGCGCACCGGCGGCCACCGTGATCGCTCCGCTCAAGGAATCGATGCTGAAGTGATTCGCACCATCCACCAGGCTGAACACAAAGCCGGCGCTGTCATCCGGATCGACTGCCACCACCGTGCCTGCGGCACTACCCTCGGCCGAACGCTCGACGAGCGTGATCGCCGGCACCCGCAGCAGATCGCTCGGCGCATCATTGACCGCATTCACCGTGATCGATACGCTCTGGCTCACGCTCAGGCTCGCACCGGCACCGACATTGCCCAGGTCGTTGATCGAAGCATTCAATACCGCCGGGCCATTGAAGTTCACATCGGGCAAATAGATCAGTCCGTCGAGCGCCGCGTTAAGGTCACTAATGGTTCCCTGAGCGATGATCGCCATGTCGCCAAAGCCGGTGCCCGAGAGCAGCACCAGGTTGGTGGTGCGCGCCAAGCTGATCGTGCCATTGCTGACCGACAAGCTCAGTTGAACCGGACTGCCGGCTGAATCGACATCGCCGACCACCATCGCG
>JANORY010000519.1:0-8702 GCA_031415535.1 Burkholderiales bacterium
CAGTGGATCTTGCGCTTGCCACCGTAGACCTTCGCGACAGCCGCATCGACGACCTTGATCATGACCGGGGTAATGTCCAGTCCGGTGCCGTCCCCTTCAATGTAGGGAATGATCGGGTTGTTGGGTACTTCGAGCGAAAAATCGGCTTTTACCTTGATTTTTTCGCCGCCAACTGGGACTTTTACATGCTGATACATAGTTGACTCCGAGCTAAATGATGCTGATGCGGTTCCGAAAGGACGGGCGAATTCGACCTGAAATTATGCCGCATGCCAAGCGGGATTTCACACGCGCAGCGCCTTGTTCGTTACGCGTTTGACGCAATTTAGCCGTCGCGACTCGTCCGGTCTGTTGTAGGCATGCCGATTTTGGGCGTTCTGCGACTTTTTGGTGTCAGTGCCGTTTGCATCTCAGGCTAAACTTCCGCCCTAGCTGTCAACCCCGTGGAAACACCTACGTTTATTCGAATGACCGCTTCTGGTCTTGTTACTGACTTTAGAGGGAAACTATGAAAAAATTAACCGCCGCACTCGTCGCCGTCATGTTTGCTTTGGGTACCGGCGTTGCTTTCGCTGCCGACACGATAGCTAAGCCTTCGGTCGAAAAGAAAGCCAAGAAAATGAAAAAAGCCAAGGCAATGAAAAAAGCAGAAGCGCCGAAGAAGTAAATACCCGATAGTTTTCAGCCCCTGGTTGAAAACAACGAGTAGACGAAGGCAGGGCGAAATCCCTGCCTTTTTCATTGGATTAGGATGAATCTTTCCCGACTGAAGTTGCGCCGCCCGTTGCGCTTGTTCCACCCGTACGGCTTGCCGGGGATGCTGATGTTCGTTTCGCTGCTTTCACTGTTCAACAGCGTTCAGGCGCAAACCAGCGCACCGACAGCAGCGGGACAGGCACAAGCGAAGTTACCAACCCTTGAGATACTGGCTGGCGTTCATAAAATTCGCGCTGAAGTCGCAGCCGATAACGCCAGCCGATCGCAAGGACTGATGTTTCGCGATAAATTGGGTGCAAACGACGGCATGATGTTCGTTTTCGAGCGGCCCAGCGCACAGTGTTTCTGGATGCGAAACACCCAGATCCCGCTGTCGATTGCGTTTATCGACGACGACGGCAAAGTTGTAAACATTGCCGACATGAAGCCGTTTGACGAATCCAGCCACTGCTCGGCGAAACCGGTGCGGTTTGCGCTTGAAATGGACCAAGGCTGGTTCGCCAAGCGCGGCATTAAGGCCGGTTCTGCACTCAGCAATGAAAAGCTTTTTGCAGAACCGAAGCGATAAGTTGAAGGAAACGCCGGGCCGCTCCCAAGTTTCCTTGCCCCCTGGGGGGGCCTGAAGCGAAGCGGCAGGTCGGTGGGCACCTTTATGCGGTCTTTTTCCGGACCATGCCGTAGATGAACAGCACAATCAGTGCGCCGACCACCGATGCCAGAAAACCGGCTCCCTGCCCGGCTTTGTACATGCCGAGCATTTGACCGCCGTAAGTTGCCAGGAACGATCCGACAACGCCTAAAACGGCGGTCAAAATGAATCCTCCACCCTGCTTGCCGGGCATCAGTAACTTGGCAATGGCACCGACGATCAGGCCGATGACGATTGTGGAAATGATTTCCATCAGAGAACCTCCTCTTTGTATTTTTAAGCTTGGGCGGTCAATTTAGCGCGGGCATCGCCCGCTGTAAACCCCCTTTTGCCCCCAAAAAAGACATGGATAAGGGGCGTCAAACTATTTAACGCCCCTACCGGGAAGTTACCGACTCAGGCGAAATTACGCGCAGCAAACTCCCAATTGACCAGCTTCCAGAAGCCGGCCAGGTAATCCGGGCGACGATTGCGGTAGTCGATGTAATAGGCGTGCTCCCACAAATCGCAGGTCAATAAGGGCTTGTCAGCGCCAGTCAACGGCGTGGCGGCATTGCTGGTGTTGACAATATCGACCGAACCATCGGCCTTTTTCACCAGCCAGGTCCAGCTCGAACCAAAATTGCCAATCGCCGATTTGGTGAACGCTTCCTTGAAGGCATCAAACGAGCCCCATTTTTTGTCAATCGCTGCCGCCAGGCTGCCGCTGGCCGCGCCGCCGCCGTTCGGTGACAGCGAGTTCCAATAAAAGCTGTGATTCCAGATTTGTGCCGCGTTATTAAATATGCCGCCCGATGAGCGTTTGATGATGTCCTCAAGCGATGCATTCTCGAATTCACCGCCCTTGATCAGGTTATTCAGATTAGTGGCGTAGGCCTGATGGTGTTTGCCATAGTGGAATTCAAGCGTTTCTTTGGAGATGGTCGGAGCGAGCGCGTCCATCGCATACGGCAGTGCGGGCAGGGTATGTTCCATTTTGGTTCCTTGGTTTGGTTACTTTGCGGATCGGCGACATTGATTTTATGCGAATGCACCAGACATTCCAACGAACCCAAGCGGCTATCCTACAATCTGCTCAACGCGCGTTACAAGACTGCCGTCATTGAGCAAGACCTCAAGCAGCGCGCCCTGCTGCACTTGGGCACTGCTGCGCACGACAGCGCCGCCGGCATCGCGAACAATTGAATAACCGCGCGCCAGCGTGCTCTGCGGGCTGGCCTGGCGCAGGCGGCCCTGCAGTTGCTGCAAACGCAATTCGGCCAGTTCGGAGTTGGCGCGTGCCGCCCCTTGTACTCGTTTGAACAGAAGTTCAAGGCGGGCCTGCGCCGCCTCGGTATCTGGCGTGCGCAAGCGCTGCTGCGCCGAATCAAACCGGTACACCGCGCGAGTCAGATCGAGCTTCATTGCCGCGTGCAAACGGTTAGCCAACACCGATATTTGCAACCAGCGCTCACGCCATTGGGCTGACGGCGGGCGCAACATTCGGGCCGCATAGTCCAGTCGTTGTTCGCGGTTCTGAAATTGCCGGTACCAGGCCTGCGCTAAAGCGCGGGTGGTTTGCAGCAAACGGAGCCACTGTTCGCGCTGATCGGCAACCGCCAGCACCGCAGCGGCGGTGGGTGTCGGGGCGCGCTGATCGGCGATGAAATCGGCAATCGTAAAGTCTGACTCATGGCCAACGCCGCTGATGATCGGGATCGGACAGGCGGCGATGACCCGGGCTAAACGTTCGTCGTTGAAGGCCCACAAGTCTTCGATCGAACCGCCGCCCCGCACTAACAACAACACTGAACATTTGGCATGGTTCTGGGCTGCCGTGATCGCCGCAATCAGCCGAGTCGGCGCTTCGGTTCCCTGCACCAGCGACGGAAAAATGAACACCGGAATCGTCGGCGCACGCTTGGCCAAGGTGCTCAGGACGTCATGCAGCGCCGCACCCGATGCCGAAGTAATGACGCCAATCGCCGTTGGCGAAGCAGGCAGAGGCTTTTTACGGACGGCATCGAACAGACCCTCCGCTTGCAACTTTTCCTTGAGCAGCAAAAATTGTTGGTACAGATTGCCGGTACCGGCCTGGCGCATCGAATCAACCATCAACTGAAAGTCGCCACGCGCCTGGTACAAGCTTACCTGGCCACGTACTTCCACCTGGCTTCCGTCGCGCGGCATAAAGCCAACCTGCTGCGTCCGGCCTTTGAACATCACCGCACGAAGCTGCGCGCTAGAATCTTTCAAAGAGAAATACCAATGACCGCTGGCAGCCCGAACGAAATTGGAGATTTCGCCGCGCACGGTTTGTAGCGGTAGCGCCTCCTCCAGCAATTCGGCGACCCGGCGGTTTAATTGGCTGACGCTAAGCACCGGCGGATCAATTTCGGCGCGGTGGGTCACATCGGAGACTCGATAGGTACTCAAAATCGGACCTTGCCGGCTTGAACTGTCCACAGAAATGCGATAACCACTAAATAATCCTGGTTACCGGGTCGCACAGATCGTGATTTAGACGCAACTGATTGAAATGTAAGAGCATTAAAATTTCACAATCTCTGACGAAATTGATCTGACGCCAGCCTTGGCGGTAGTCGGTCGAATTTTGAGCAGTTTATCCACAGAATTATCCACAGTCTGGGCAGTTTTTTCGGCTGGCAGCCAAGCAGGCAGGAAAATCAGGCTGCGCGCTCGACTAAACGACAATTTTAGGGCGTAACTTGCCCTGAATCACCAATCAACCGAGAATCGGGGGCTTTGCAGTTAACTCGATTGTGTTTCGGAGGTACGGCTTGTTTTCGATTATTCAGGCGGCGGGCTGGCCCGTATGGTTTCTGATTCTGACCTCAATCGCGGCAGTCGCCCTGGTTGTGGAACGATTTCTTTCATTAAAGCGCGCCAAAATTCTGCCGGATCGGCTGCTTGAAGAAGTTCTTGCGCTACATCGGAACAAGCAGGTCACCTCGGAAATGATCCAGAAGCTCGAGGGCAGCTCGGCCCTGGGCAAGGTGTTTGCCAGCGGTTTGCGCCACGAGCAAGCCCCGCCCTCGCTGATGAAAGAAGCGATGGAAGATACCGGACGGGCGGTCGCCCATGACCTGGAAAAGTATCTCGGCGCGCTTGGAACCATTGCCAGCGTCGCGCCCTTGCTGGGTCTGTTCGGCACGGTGGTGGGCATGATTGAGATTTTTGGCGCGCAAGCGCCGGCCGGCACCAACCCGGGCCAACTCGCCCATGGCATATCGGTCGCGCTGTACAACACCGCGCTGGGACTCATGATCGCGATTCCGGCGTTGATCGCCTACCGCTATTTTCGAGGTCGGGTCGATGACTTTCTGATCGAGATGGAGCAGCAATCGCTGCGTCTGGTTGACACCTTGAAGGGATCGATCAAGTGAATTTTCGGCGGGCCTTGCGCCGCGACGAACCGGAGATTAATTTCATCCCGCTGATCGACGTGCTGCTGGTCATCCTGATCTTTCTGATGGTTACGACCACCTATTCACGGATCGCCGAGTTGCAGATAAGTCTGCCCACCGGCGGCGCTGAACGGCCGGCTGATCCGCCACCGGAAATCAGTATTACGGTGAGCGCCGACAACCGCTATGCGCTCGATGGCCAAGTGGTCAGTTTCAGCAGTGCCAGCAGCTTTGCCAACCAGTTGCGCCAGCGCGCCGGCGCACGCAAGGACGCGGTCATCGTTATCAGTGCCGACGCCGGTGCGACGCATCAATCGGTGGTCAACGTACTCGAGGCGGCGCGTCAGGCCGGGCTGCCCAAGGTTACGTTTGCCGCCCAAAGTGGCGCTCGCCAGTAAGCACTGAATAAGCTCGTGCAACGGCCATTTTCCCTGCGCAGCGCGGTCGAAAAGATGTTGCTGTCAATCTGGTTTCCAGAACCGCCTGTGAATGCGCAGACAAATTTGCGGACGCAATTGAGCGCGAACTGGGCGACGCGCCTGATCGTGCGTCTTTTCGGCGCGCTGTTGGGCGCGCTGTTGTTGCCCTTGTCCTGGTTGAGCCTGCCAATCAGCCGCTATCGGCGTAGCCAGATCAGGCACACACGCACCTCGGGTTCGCCAGCCGTGCTGGTGGTGGGTAACCTGGTTGCTGGCGGTGCCGGCAAGACGCCCGTCACGCTGGCCATTGCCAGCCGCTTGAGCGCAGCCGGCATCCGAGTCGGCCTCTTGTGTAACGCTTACCGCGCGGATGGTCGAACTGCGCAACTAGTCGATTCCAATTCAGACCCTGGAACCGTCGGCGATGAAGCCTTGCTGCTGGCACGCGCCAGTGGCCTTCCGGTGGCCAGCGGTCGACGACGGGATGAAGCGCTGGCGCTGCTGATCGCGCAACATCCTGCGCTGCAACTGGTCATTTCAGATGACGGATTGCAACACACGCGCTTGCCACGCAGCCTGGAGCTGGCCGTGTTCGATGCACGCGGTGCCGGTAATCGGCGCCTGCTGCCGGGGGGGCCGTTACGCGAACCCTTGACACACGTTCTGCACATGGCTGCGGTGTTACTCAACGGCACACGCAACAGTCCGGTTGCTCATCCGCAGCGCTTCCATTTTGCGGTTCGCGCCACGGCGATCGTGCCGCTCGATGAATTCGCACAGCGCACGCGTCTATCTACGCAAACGCATACGCAAACGCAAACGCATACGCAAAGAGTTGACCTGGGACATGCCGCCAGCAGCGATCAATCGGCGGCGCTCGCAGCCGCCGTGCAGGCGTTACGAACGTTGCCGGCGAGCCGACGGCTGGCGCTCGCCGGTATCGCACAACCACAACGCTTTGCCGATACGTTGGCAGCCCTCGGTTTAGCGTGTGCCGTACAGGACTTGGGCGATCATGCCCGCCTCGATTCAGCGATGATCCAGGCCATCGATGCCGACGTGATTCTGATGACGACCAAGGACGCCGTAAAATTGCTCGATCTGTCCGATAAACGCTGTTGGGTCGTGGTCGTTGCAGCGGCCTTCGACGACGATTTTTACCCTTGGCTGCATACTCAACTCAAACCTCTGCTGGAAGGCGCAAAACATGGATAACCGATTACTGGAGATTCTGGTCTGTCCGATTTGCAAGGGGCCAATCGAGTATCGCAAGGCCGAGCAGGAACTGATCTGTCCGCGCGATCATCTGGCCTACCCGATTCGCGACGGCATCCCGGTGATGATCGAAGAGGATGCTCGCAAGCTCGATTTATGAGTGAGGATTTCGTCGTGTTGATTCCGGCGCGGCTGGCCTCGACCCGACTACCGGATAAGCCGCTGCTGGACATCGGTGGCAAGCCGATGATCGTTCGGGTCGCCGAACAGGCCCAGCGATCCGGCGCGCGACTGGTTGCGGTCGCCACCGACGCCCGCGCCATTGCCGAGGTCGTCACCCACCACGGCTTTCGCGCCCTGCTCACTCGCAGCGATCACCGCTCCGGTACCGACCGGCTGGCCGAGGCAGCGGCGCAGCTTGGCCTGTCCGCCGATGAGATTGTTGTCAATGTTCAAGGCGACGAGCCCTTGCTGCCACCGTCACTGATCCAGCAGGTTGCGCACGCGCTGGCCGCTGCCGACGATTGTGCGATTGCCACCGTCGCCCACACGATTCACAACGAGGCGGACTACTTGAGTCCGAATGTGGTCAAGGTGGTGATCGATAATCGCGGCCGCGCCCAGTATTTTTCGCGCGCACCGATTCCGTATGATCGTGACTACTTCCAGGCCCGCGACCGTACCGTGCCGCCGACTGGTGCCGTTTCCGCGCGACTGGCCGGCCTGCACCTGCCGCTGCGCCATATTGGCCTGTATGCTTATCGCGCCGGCTTCCTGGCCGCCTATCCTGGCCTTGCCGCCAGCGCCGCCGAGGGTCTCGAATCGCTGGAGCAGTTGCGCGCCATGGCGCACGGCTTTGCGATTCATGTCTTGTTGACCGACATCGGAGTGCCTCCTGGCGTCGATACACCCGCCGATCTCGAGCGCGTGCGCGCGGTTTGGGCGCAAACCCGCTCAGCCTAGTGTCCTGCCCCGCAGCCTCCTATAATGTCTGTTGACGGCGGCAACAAGATCGCGCTATGGTCAATAAAGAGAAATAGAGGGTGGAGTTCATGAGATTGATTCTGTTGGGGGCACCCGGCGCGGGCAAAGGCACACAAGCGAACTTTCTCAGGGAGCGCTTTGGAATCCCGCAGATATCAACCGGCGATATGTTACGTGCAGCGGTCAAAGCGGGCACGCCACTGGGCCTGGCCGCCCAGAAAGTCATGGCCAGTGGTGCACTGGTGTCGGACGACATCATCATTGGGCTGGTAAAAGACCGTTTGACCCAGGATGACTGCAAGAGCGGCTATTTGTTCGATGGTTTTCCGCGCACCATCCCACAAGCAGAAGCCATGCGTACTGCCAAAGTCGGACTCGACTACGTTTTGGAGATTGATGTCCCCGACGCCGAGATTATCGAGCGGCTCAGTGGGCGGCGCGTCCATCCGGCCAGTGGTCGGGTTTATCACGTCAAGTTTAATCCGCCCAAAATCGCCAATCAGGACGACCTCACCGGCGAGCCCCTGGTGCAGCGTGATGACGACAAGATCGCGACCGTTAGCCATCGATTGGGCATTTATCACGACCAAACCATCAAATTGGTCGGTTACTACGGCGATATGGCCGCCAGCGGCCAGCCAGGGGCGCCCCGCTACCGAAAGATATCGGGTCTTGGTTCAGTTGATGACATTACCAGCCGGGTGTTCACCGCCCTGAGTTGATACCCATTCTGGTTGCCGCCGCTGCGCAGCCGTTCTTTAGCCCGCCAAGCTCGCCACGTTTAAAACGAGTTTGTTAGCTGAGCGCAACAGCCAAGCCTTCCGAGAGGGGCCGACTTCGCAAGGCACGCTAGAATTCGCGGGTTTCTCGACTCCGGCGTACGCGATCCTCAATTCGGATCATAAAAGCAGCCCTTGGGTCGTGCTCAATTTCTAATAAGCAAAACTAGGAGGTCTACCCAATGTTAACTGGAGTCGCTTCGACGGCTGTGATATTCGCATTGATATGCGGCGTCATCGCTGTCCTTTACGGCTGGTATTCCCGAAGCTGGATTCTCGGCTTGGACGCCGGCAACGCCCGCATGCAGGAAATTGCAGCGGCCATCCAGCAAGGGGCAAAGGCCTACTTGACCCGCCAATATCGCACAATCGCGATGGTCGGTGTGGTTCTGTTCATATTGATTGGTCTGGCCGGTTTGGGCTGGATCACCGCGTTCGGCTTCGCGCTGGGCGCGTTTTTGTCGGGTTTATGTGGCTTCATCGGCATGAACATTTCAGTTCGCGCCAATGTACGCACCGCACAAGCCGCCAC
>JANORY010000520.1:0-1102 GCA_031415535.1 Burkholderiales bacterium
GCCGCGACCGTCATTTTTGGAAATGCGAACGCCGCGACGACCTCCGCGACGGTTTCCGGGCCGGGCGTTTTTGAATTTCAATGGACGATTTCGCTGAACGGCTGCACCGATTTTGACCTCGTTCAGATGACGTTCAGCGACGCTCCGACGGCCTCGATTGTTGAAAAAAGGTGCAACGCTGCGGCTACTCAATATTCCCTGTTACTCGAAATTTCAGGTGGTATCGCGCCTTATTCGATGAATGGTGTGAACGGGCAATTCGTTGGAAATCAATTCATTAGCGACCCGCTGGCCAATAATTCGTCGTTCTCCGTCACGCTGACCGACGCGGCGGGCTGCACCTCCATTTTGACGGGAAGCCACGATTGCGCCTGCACCCAGGCGGCTGGCGCGATGGCCCAAACGCCGCTTTCGATTTGCGGCAGCGACCTCGCGAACGCCACTTTTTTGGGTGGAAACCTGCAAAATGCGGGCGACACGCTGTTTTTCATTTTGCACGACGGGCCGTCGAACGTGGTCGGAAATGTCTTTCAATCGAGCGCGAACCCGTCGTTTGGCTGGCAGCCGCCGCTCGTTTACAGCCAGACGTATTTCATTTCGCCGGTCGTGACGACGGTGCTGCCGAACGGGCAGCCGGATTTCAATTTTCCCTGCCTCGCGGTGGCGAACGGGCAGCCGGTTGAGTTTCATCCGCAGCCGACGGCGACGCTTTCGGGCGATGCCACGATTTGCAGCGGCGACCCCGCGACGCTCGTTTTTGGCTGCCAGGGCGAGGGGCCGTTTGTGGTCAATTATTCCGACGGCACGACCAGTTTTGCGCAGCCGGTTGGCCCCGGCGGTTCGTTTTCAAAAATCGTAACGCCCGCTGTTTCAACGACTTACACGCTGAATTCGATGGTTGACGGCAACAGCCCGGCCTGCTCGTCGACGTTGGCCGGTTCGGTTGAAATTACCGTTGGCCAGCCGACGACGGCCACGGTTCAGCCGTCGTTTTCGATTTGCAACAACGCCATTTTCGGCTCAATTGTCGATTTCAAAACCCTGATTTTGACGGGCGACGGGACCGGTTTCTGGGAAGATTTGAGCGGCTCCGGGGCGGTCG
>JANORY010000521.1:0-4750 GCA_031415535.1 Burkholderiales bacterium
AACATGCTGCGGGTCTTGTGATCGAGTCCCGGACGAGCCCAGGAGGCGCCCCAGGCATGTTCGGTGACATAGTCCTGCAAGTCACGAGTAAACTCATCTGATTCACTGAACGCCTTTTCAACGTATTCCTTGCCCAGTACCTTGGCTCGGACTTCATAACCCCGTTGCCAGGTTTCGGATTTGTTTTCATTCGACATAGCTTCGCTCCCGTTGGTTCACCTGTGGTGATAGTACGACAGGCAGCTTGAATCTCTCCCGGACTTCACGACATGAACAAAGCTCTGCCGGTCTTATCCTTGCTGCAAACGCGCGTGCTGAGTGTGCTGATCGAAAAGGAACGTACAGTACCCGACACCTACCCACTCACCTTGAACACGCTGGTGTCGGGCTGCAATCAGAAAACTAGTCGCGATCCGGTCATGACGATCAGCGAATCCGAGGCGCAGGCGGCAATTGACGAACTCAAGCGCTGCTCGCTGGTGATAGAAACCAGCGGTGGTCGCGTCATGCGTTTTTCGCACAACGCCAAGCGAGTGCTCGTGGTGCCTTCGGAGTCATTGGCTTTGCTCACTGGGCTGATGCTGCGCGGACCACAAACTGCTGGCGAACTGCGAATCGGTTGCGAACGCCTCTGCAAATTTTCAGACATCTCAGCGGTTGAGGGTTTCCTCAATGAGCTCGCCGATCGCGAGGCTGGCGGCCTGGTGGTCGAATTACCCCGCCAGGCGGGGTCACGCGAGAATCGCTGGATGCATTTGTTGAGTGGTCCGCCTACCGAGGACCTGCTGCGCGAAGCATCCGGTACCGCGCCACGTTATGCGTCGGCTTCGGAGTTACACGCCGATTCAGCCGTAACCGAGTTGCGCGAACGCGTGACGCTTCTGGAGGCCGATTTAGCGGGCCTACGCAGGCTGGTCACGGAGCTGTACATGCAACTGGGCATTGATGCGCCCAGCGCAGTGCCGACCGGTGCCTGACTACTTCAGTGGCTTGAAGCGTATTCGCTTTGGCTTGGCACCCTCCTCGCCCAAGCGCCGCTTCTTGTCGGACTCATATTCCTGATAGTTGCCGTTAAAGAAGGTCCATTGCGAATCGCTCTCGCAGGCCAGGATGTGGGTGGCAATCCGGTCGAGAAACCAGCGATCGTGTGAGATCACCATGACGCAGCCGGCAAATTCGAGCAGCGCGTCTTCGAGCGCCCGCAAGGTTTCGATATCCAGATCGTTCGACGGCTCGTCGAGTAGCAGCACATTACCGCCCTTGATCAGGGTCTTCGCCAAATGCAAGCGGCCGCGTTCACCGCCCGACAAGTTGCCGACCATTTTCTGCTGGTCACCGCCCTTGAAGTTAAAGCGCCCGATGTAGGCACGCGACTGCATCTCGAAGCGGCCTACCGTCATGATGTCCAGGCCGTTGCTGAGCTCTTCCCAAACCGATTTATTACCGACTAAGGATTCGCGCGACTGGTCAACATAGGCAATACTGACCGTCGAGCCGATCGTGATCTCGCCAGAGTCGGGCTTATCAGCACCCGTAATCATTCGGAAGATAGTCGATTTACCGGCACCGTTCGGACCAATGATGCCGACGATTGCACCCGGCGGCACCTGAAAACTCAGGTTATCAATCAGCAGGCGATCACCAAAGCCCTTTGAGACTCCTTTGAACTCAATCACCGAATCACCAAGCCGCTCGGACACCGGAATGAAGATTTCCGAGGTTTCATTGCGCTTTTGATACTCGTGCGAACTGAGTTCCTCAAACCGAGCCAGGCGTGCTTTGCTCTTGACCTGACGGCCTTTCGGGTTCTGCCGCACCCACTCGAGTTCTTTCTTTATGGCTTTTTGACGTGCGCCTTCGGTGGCGTCTTCCTGCTTCAGGCGTGAGTCCTTCTGGCCCAGCCAGGAGCTGTAATTACCTTTCCACGGAATGCCGTGACCGCGATCAAGCTCGAGAATCCACTCAGCCGCATTGTCCAGAAAGTAGCGGTCGTGGGTGACCGCCACAACGGTACCCGGAAATTTCTGCAAAAATAATTCGAGCCAATCGACGCTTTCGGCGTCTAAATGGTTGGTCGGCTCGTCGAGCAACAACATATCCGGCTTCGAAAGCAGCAAGCGGCACAGCGCCACCCGACGCTTTTCGCCGCCAGATAGCGGCTTGATCTTGGCATCCCAGGGGGGAATGCGCAGGGCGTCAGCCGCAATCTCGAGCGCATGTTCGCTGTCATTGCCCGAGGTGGCCAGGATCGCCTCGTATTTCGCCTGATCGGCGGCGAGTTGGTCAAAGTCGGCATCCGGCTCAGCATAGGCAGCATAAATTTCATCAAGGCGCTTTTTGGCCTGCATGACATCGCCCATGCCCTCCTCGACCGCCTCGCGCACCGTGTGCTCGGGGTTCAGATCGGGCTCTTGCGGCAGAAAGCCGACTTTCAGGCCCGGCATCGGCGTCGCCTCGCCTTCGATTTCGAGATCGACCCCGGCCATGATTCTGAGCAAGCTGGATTTACCGGAACCATTGACGCCAAGCACGCCGATTTTGGCACCCGGAAAAAACGACAGCGAAATGTCTTTGAGAATTTGGCGCTTGGGCGGCACGATTTTGCCCACCCGATTCATCGTATAAACGTACTGAGCCACGATAAGTCCCGAAAAATGCGTTGAAGCGGCGGCACCATACTCAGGCCCCTGGATGGAACCTGAGCATACCGACAAAACTCTATTATCGCCGCATCACAGAAACTATCGACAATCCGGCCTGCACTTTACCTAATTCAAGGCTTCAGGCACGTGCGGCGGCCTCCTCCTGGTAGCGCAGAGTCGCTGCCTCGACTGCCTTGCTGTGGATCTCGGCCAGAACCGGACGAGCGGCGCGGGCGCGATCTGCCGCTCCCTGAGTGGCCATTTGCCCCTGGAATCGCGGGAACACGTGTCTGGCGACCAGGTCATAACTCTTGCGCGTCGCATCGAAGTTAGCCCAGTTGTGGGCCAGCATCAGGTAGGCCCCAAAACCGCCATTGGACTGCTTCCAGAGCCGATCGATCTGCGCCGTCACCATGTCCGGCGTTCCAATCGCACCGAACCCTGAGTCGTTGACGAAGGAGATCATCTCCTTGACATTGCTACCCGGTACCGCCATTTGCGGGAAGGCCGCCACCGCCTGGAAGTAGTCAAACCATTGCGCCATGCCGTATTCAACGTCCCGGTAGGCCTGATCCATGGTTTCTGCGCAGTGCACCATGCCAACCAGCCGCCACTTGTTCCGGTCGACCTGAGTTTTGTGGAACTTGGCCTGCGCCTCCATGACATCCCAATGCAGCGCCAGCGCATCGAACCCGGCGGCCGTGGTTGCGCCGATTGATAACAGCCCCACGCCATGCATGCCAGCCAGTTTTGGGCCGGTCGGGGAAGCGACCGCCGGAACGGCGACATCAAACAAGGGGTTAGAGTAGGGCCGCAGGTGCAAACGCGCTTCGCGCAGGTCCCAGCGGTCGTTCTTGAACGTCACCGCCTCCTCGCCCTTTAACAACTGCATGATGACGCCCAAGCCTTCCTCGAGCAACGGGCGGGTCTGCGATTGCGAGATGCCGATCATGATGCCGTCGCTCGGCAGGGAGCCAGGACCAACGCCCAGCATCACGCGACCGCGCGTCAGGTGATCGAGCTGAACGATACGCTCGGCAACCCATAATGGATTGTGGTACGACACACTGACCACACCGGTGCCCAGCTTGATGGTGCGAGTACGTTGTGATGCAACGGCGATAAAGATTTCCGGTGAAGCGCTGATCTCGGTACCCGCAGAGTGATGCTCGCCGCACCAAGCTTCGTCGTAGCCGCACCGATCGAGCCACTGCACCAGCTCAAGATCCTGCTCGAGTGCCAGCGTCGGGTTAATGCCCGGCTTGTGAAAGGGCGCAAGAAAGATACCAAAACGCATCCGATGATTCATCATAGTCTCCTCATAGTTAGGGGCCGATCCGTCGATTTCTCGAACACAATTTTTACAACGTTGTGAATAACCCTGTCTAGTATAGTTTTGGACGATTCAAGCGGGTCAAATTAACAACGTTGCCGTGAACCGCCCTGCCAATAACCCCGTATGCTGATGGCGGACTCATCTGTTACATATCGTCGACCGTAAACTCTGTCATCGGTCGTTGATTCGCGACGTTATGAATTCATGATGGCGCAAAGTTCAATCTCGATTTGCCGCACCAAGCGTGTACACCGATTCAGGCACGCTTTATGCACACACTGTTTTGTGCGAAGAAACATCAGTTCTGTCGTCCTGTAGAAACATCTTATTGACCGGCCATCGCATGCGACTTAGCGTTCATCACTATTGGTTCGATTCATCATCGTAACCGTGGGAAGGTGAAGCGGATCGATCGGTTTCTGCCTGGCTGTTTTGTTGGGAGGGTTCACCGTGAGTTTGTTTGATTCTTACCGTAAGTCTTATGTCAAGGGTCGCGACGAAGAGTTATCGCTGCTCGACTATCTGCAACTGTGCAAACGCGAGCCGCTGGCCTACGCTACTGCCGCCGAGCGTATGCTGGCCGCTATCGGTGAGCCGGAAATCGTCGACACTCGCACGGACGTTCGCTTATCTCGTTTATTTTCGAACCGGGTGATTCGCCGCTACCCGGCGTTTCTCGAGTTTTACGGCATGGAAGAGGCGATCGCGCAGATCGTCGCCTATTTCAAACACGCGGCGCAAGGCCTGGAGGAGCGCAAGCAGGTGCTTTATT
>JANORY010000522.1:0-8378 GCA_031415535.1 Burkholderiales bacterium
AAAAAATACTGATGCCTGAACTGTCCGAGCAGCCCGTACTGCTCGTCGACATACCAGGGGTCACGCGCGCAACCGACGAAGTTCAGTGTGTGACCGTTACAGGTCACGCGCATCGCGGAGTCCGGTGAGTGGTTCGACCAGAACCGGTCGTAAAACAGATCACGCTCAATGCCGTCAATCGCCTGCTGCGAGTAATTCAACTCGGCGTCCGTGCCGGGACGCAGACCCAACGCCAGACGCACAAACGCATGCCGGCTGATCGCTTGTGGGTTATCGACCGCCAGGTAACAAATTTTCGGCATGCGGTGATACTCAAGCTGGCGGTATCTCAACAGGCCCTGCTCGCTCGATTGATGAGGCACCATCGGCCGCAGCAAAAACTCCCAGTGGGCGCCGACTCGAATCGAGCGATGAGTCCCAGTATGGGTCAGGAACTTGGCCCGGTCATCGAAGTCAGATTGGCAGAGTACCTGGTTGCTGGCATCGAGCCACTCGACGCTGCGCATGCAGTGGCTGGCGTGGCCATCGGCGTCCCAACCGGTTGGAAAGGCACGACCAAACCGGAACACGATGTCTTGAACCCGATCGAGTGATAACTCACGCCCGATCAGTTCGATGACGAGAATCGCAACATCAATATCGTAAAAGAAGTAGAGATCAACATGTTTTATGTCGAGTTCAACCGGTTCACCGTGCTCAAAACCAAGCCTTGCCTTGACTACGTCGTGACGCCTGAAGACCCGGATGGGTGAATCGCCACGCTTCAGTCGTCCGTGCGACGCCTGCGCCTGACCGTAGAGGAATCGCTGAACATGCGGCAAGAAGGTTACGAACTCGCGATAATGCCGTTCCTGGAACTGAGTCGGGTCGGACGTGAATTCATCCTCGAGCAAGGACCAGGGATTATGCGGGCCGCAGCGCGACAACAGCTCCCAATGGCTGCGGACACCGTCTTGACGCTCGTGCGGCATCAATTGCACGGGCCAAAGCAAAATTTGTCGGAATTCGCGGACGTGAGTTTCAACGGCAGGCATAGGCGGGACGCAGACGACTACTCAGAATTCAATTAACGAAACAAACCTTTTATGGTCAACGCGTAGCAATTCGATGACCGTGATTGTCCGAGCATGCTCATAGTACCCGGCGAGCCAGTAAGCATCGAACGGGCAGGCTCGGCATGAGTAGCCGAGGCTACCTCGATATCTGACCCGACGCCGGATGCCACTTGACAGCGACCTGCTGCGTAAGGTGTGCGCCGGCTAGCGGGCTGCCGTCGATTTCATGCTGAAATACGCCCGTGTCCCCACTACCGCCCTATTCCGGAGAATTTCCAATGACCTTTGTCATCCCTCAACCTGCCGTGGTTTGCGTGCCCGTCGCGAGTAGCGATCAACAGTTTCCGGTTCGTCGCATTTACTGCGTCGGCCGCAATTACGTTGAGCACGCCAAGGAAATGGGCTTCACCGGTCGCGAGCCGCCGTTCTTTTTCATGAAGCCAACCGATGCGATTATGGTGGTCGCGGCCGGCAGCACCGGCGAAATGCCCTACCCGCAAGCCACTAACAATATGCACTATGAAATGGAGCTGGTGGTGGCCATTGGCAAGCAGGGCAAGAACATCAGCAAGGAAGACGCTGAACAATACATTTATGGTTATGCCTGTGGGCTCGACATGACCCGACGCGACTGCCAGTTCGCGATGCGCGACAAGGGCCGCCCCTGGGAAATCGGCAAGGCGTTCGATCACAGCGCGCCGATTGGCCCGATTTATCCGGCAACTCTGGTGGGGTTCATCAACTCAGGCGTGATCCATCTGGACGTCAATGGCGAAAAGAAGCAATCGAGCGACATCACCAAACTGATCTGGAATGTCAACGAGACGATTGAGCATTTGTCCGGATTTTTTGAATTATTCCCCGGCGATCTGATTTATTCGGGTACACCCGAAGGCGTCGGGCCGGTTAAAGCGGGCGATACTCTGGCGGGTCGCATCGACAAGCTTGGCAGTTTGCACGTCAGAATCGTCTGAGCGCGAAGACACGGATCATTGGGGTGCGCCGCACAAGGAGATCAGGTGAGCATCAATCGACGTCAGATCCTGCAAGGCAGCCTCGGATATTGGGCAGCCGCCGTCAGCACCCGCGCTCAAGCCCAGGATAACTATCCGAACGCACCGATTCGCTGCGTGATCCCGACGCCCGCCGGGGGCGGTCACGACGCCATGATGCGCACCATCGGTGCCAAGCTCACCGAAGCCTGGGGACAAACGCTGGTGGTGGAGTCGAAACCCGGTGCCAGCGGTGCGATTGCGGCAACCTTTGTGGCCAAGGCACCGCCCGACGGTTACACCCTGCTGCTCGGCTACAGCTCACTACTGGCCAATCTGATATTGACGCCCAACCCGGGCTACAAGTTGGCCGAGTTGGCGCCAGTATCAATGCTCGCACTGACGCCAATCGCCATCGGCGCTCGCTCATCGCTGGGCGTGAAGACCTTGGCCGAGTTTATCGCGCTGGCCAAGTCACAACCGGGCAAGTTGTCCTACGGCTCCTACGGCCCTGGATCGGGCGGGCATTTTGTCGGCGAGCTTTTAAATGCTGCGGCTGGCATAGTCACCACGCACGTACCGTACAAAGGCGAGGCACCGGCCTTGCAGGACTTGCTGGGCGGGCAGATCGACGCGGTCATTGCGTCGCTAGGTGGCGTATCACGTTACCCCGGCCGGATTCAGCCGCTGGCGCTGGCGAGCCCAAACCGTTTTCCGGCCTACAAGGAAGTCCCGACCTTCATTGAGTCGGGTCTGTCGGCGGTCAATATGCCGGGCTGGGCCGGCGCGTATGCACCCGCCAATACCCCGAAGCCGATTCTCGAAAAACTAACCGCCGAACTCAATCGCATCGTCATGTTGCCCGAGGTATCGCAAAAGTTACTCGAGCTCGGTTTCGAGTCGGTTGCCTGGTCGCCGCCGAAACTCGCCGAGTTCATGACCGAACAAACCGCGCTGATTCAAAAACTGGTCAGCGATGGCCGGATCAAGCTGTAGGACAAGACAAGCGCGTCGCCCAGCCCGCAGCCGGGCGCGGGCGCGGCTCTGACCGGCGTGGGCGGTGCACGCATCAGTTCAGTTTTGCGCCCGACGCTTTGACCGACGGCGCGAACTGCGCGACCTGCTTTTCGACAAAACCGGTAAAGCCTGCGGCGCTCATCTTCGACGCCATAAAACCAAAGTCTTCGAGTCGGCCGATGAGTTTGGGATCGTCGAGCAATTCGCCGACCGCCGTATTCAACCGCGCCACGGCAGCTGCCGGCATGCCGGCTGGCCCGGAGATACCGACGAAGTTCTCTGCGACCAGTTGTGGGTAACCCAGCTCGGCAACCACCGGCAGGTCGGGCGCTAACTTCGAGCGCGCAGTACCGGTCAGTGCAATGATCTTGAGCTTGCCTTGTTTGGCAAATTCCCAAACTTCCGGCAAGGTGTTCACACCCATGCTCAAGTGGCCGCCCAGCATGTCCTGGAACATCGGCGCAGAACCCTTGTAGGCAATATGGTCCATATCGAGCTTGAGTTCGCGCTTGAACATTTCGCCCACAATATGGCCGATTGAACCGCCGCCGCCCGAACCATAAGGCACCGCCTTGCCCTGGCCCTTGATCCAGGCAATCAGTTCGGTCCAGTTATTGGCCGGCACGCTGCTGGCCACAAAAAACGCGTTCGGTACGATTCCGATCATCGCCACATGGGTGAAATCTTTCAGCGGGTCATAAGGCGGTTTGTCGAACAGCAGCGGCGCAATCGAGATGGGTGCGCTATTCGACACGAACAGGCTGTGGGCCGCATCGTTGGCCGAAATGACCGCGCGCGCGCCAATGGTCGTGCCGCCACCCGGTTTGTTCTCAACGATCACGGTCTGCTTGAGCTTTTCGCCGAGCGGTTGCGCGAGCAGTCGCGCGACGATGTCGCTGGTGCCACCAGGCGGAAACGGTACGATGAGTTTCAGCGGTTTGTTCGGCCATTCCTGGGCGTTGCCCACCAAAGGTGTGCTTGCCAGCGGTGTGGCGGACAGTGCCAGGGCAGTGTATTTCAGAAGCTGGCGGCGATTCGAATTGGTCATGTGGGTCTCGGCTCAAGAATGGGTTCAGAGGGTTTGATCGTTCGGAGTTGCGGAAGTTCGGAGTTGCGGAGTTGCGGAGTTGCGTTACGTACGGAAGTTTAGCGGGCTTGGCGTGATCGGGACGATGCAATCAGTGTGCCAGCAGTGCAAGTGGCAACTACCCCTGGGTAAGCAGCGACGGCATAAGAACCCGTGACATTTGCGACCTTTGTCATAAAGACCTGGTGGGCCGAGGCCGCTCCGCCAGCGGCGGCAAAAAGCGCCGATCGAATACCTCGTCGATAGCCGGCAGCCGCGGATGACGCTTGGCTTTTACGATCAGCGCGATCGAGCGTTGCAATCGATCATCATCCAGATCGCCAATGCCGTGTCGCGCGGCATCCGGATGGGCCATTTCAAGGGTCAGCGTACCGGCCAGACGCGCACGATTAGCTGGGCGATCGATGGCAGGGTTACGCCGAACGACCGCGTCAATGGCTGCGTCAATATCGTCGAGCACCCGCGCTACGCCGCGATTCACCGCCCGCACCAAACCCGCCACTACCTGCGGCTCATCACGCAGCAGGGCCGACGACACCATCAGTGCGGCACCGTACAGATCGGGCACCACATCGCGGTATTCGAGAAACCGCAATTCGCGGCTCGGGTCGCGCCCCGCTTCGATAGCGGCAGCCTTCAGGGTATTCACAAAGCCAAACATGGCCTGCCAGCGCGACGTATCGAGCATCTGAACAATCATCTGCGTATGCGGCAGGCGCGACTCTTCAATGCGCACCTGGCGGGTATCAACGCCAGTATGCGCGACGAACTCCGGCCACAGGCGCCAGGCAGCATCGCTCGGATGGGTACCAATCAGCGTGCCCGCCAGATCGGCGGGCGTATGAATCGGGCCGGCCGTCGGGACCGCAATGGTGTAGGGCGAGGCGCTGAAGGTGGCATAGACGGCGCACAGTGGTGTTTGACCGGCTGCTGTGCAAGCGGCCAGCTCAATCAACGCATTGATATCGCCGTAACCGCAATCGAATTTGCCGCTGGCCACTTTCGGCACGGCGTTGGCCAAAGTATCGCCTTCGGTGAATTCGATTTCCAGACCTTCTTCGCGAAAAAATCCGAGGTCATCCGCAAGAAAAAACCAGGCCTGCGGACCTGAGTAAAAGGTGTTCAGGACGAAGCGTAACCGGCGAAGGGTTTTGGGCGCGATCGACATGGGATCATTTTACCTTTGCCTTCTGTCGGAACCGGGTTGAAGCGGCCGCCCGCAGATTGTTGACATTCAAAGTGTTGAGCAACGCAATCGTTGATTTTATTGCCAAGGATCGTGCTTATACACTCGAGGCGGAAAACGAGATGAAGGTGTGCGAACCGAGTCCAATTTATATCGCCTTTACGAAGAGCGGCTTGATCGGCGCTATAGGTAAAGAAGGCTCTTCGAAAAAGAGCAGCGCGCCGACGGTGGCGACTGCTACGAAGGCGCGTGTGCGTGATGTCGTTCGCGGGCGGCTCAATGGACAGTCCAAGTCATCAGCGAAAAGTTGAACGCTTAGTAGTCGTCCCTGCAAAATTACCGCAAGCCTTATGTACCAACGATCTTAATCGATTATAGGTGGCGAAGAACTCTCAAGTGGGCGAGAATTACGAAGTGGTTTGCGTGAGTTTTTGCGAAGGACTTCGATGACACAGACGGCGGATTTCTTTCGATCACGGCTCGAGGCGATGATCGATCTGAAGCATCCGCTGGTGGTGCTGGCGAGCCGACTTCCATGGTCGCAATTGGAGGCCGATCTGGCACCGATCTGGCAGCGCGAAACGCGCGATGGCGTTTTGCACGAGGAGAGCGATCTTCTGGGAGCGCGGCAGGTGCTGCTCGGTGCTGGAGTGAGTTACGTAGTTCGAGCGCGTTTGCCGATTCGGCTAATGTGCTCGTTGCTGTATCTGAAGCATGCGTTCAATTTGAGTGACGAGCAGTTGTGCGAGCGCTGGAGCGAGAACGTGGTGTGGCAGTACTTCAGCGGACTGGAGTATTACGAGCCGAGGATGCCGTGCGATGCCACGCAGATCGGCCGGTTCAGGCGCGCGATCGGCGAGGCGGGGATGCAGTCGATTCTGAAGGCGACGATCGATACGGCGATTCAGAGCAAAGCGATCAAGCCGATCGAGTTCGAGCGCATCATCGTGGACAGCACGGTGCAGGAGAAGGCGATCGCGTTCCCGATTGATTCGAGGCTGCTGGAGATTGCGCGAGGCAAGGTGGTGAGTCACGCCAAGCGCTGCGGCATCGCACTGCGTCAGACGTTTGCCAAGGAGGGCAAGGCGCTCAGAAGGAAGGCCGGCGGTTATGCGCATGCCAAGCAATTCAAGCGGCTGGCGCGCGCGATCAAGCGGCAACGAACGATTCTGGGCAAACTGATGCGCGAGGTGCAGGGCAAGCTGCAGGCCGGTGCGTTCGAGGGCACCACCAGCCCGTTGACGGTGAATTCGCTGAATACGTTGATGCAGCGCGCCGAGCGGATACGCACACAGCACCGCAAGGACAAGAACAAGTTGTACGCGCTGCACGCGCCCGAGGTCGAGTGCATCAGCAAGGGCAAGGCGAAGAATCGCTACGAATTCGGCGTCAAGGTCAGCCTGGCGGTGACGCATAAGCAGGGTCTGATGGTGGGGGCCAAGCGGTTCATCGGCAATCCGTTCGACGGTCATACACTGGCCGCGCAGATCGGTCAGTGCAACGAGTTGATCAAGGGTGCGGGCACGGCGGTCAAGCAAGCGTTTGTGGACCTGGGCTACCGGGGCGTTGATGCTAAGAATCCGGGCGTCGAGGTCGTGCATCGAGGGCGCATCGGCTCGATGAGCGAACTGAAGAAACGACAACTGCTGCGCCGACAGGCGATCGAGCCGGCGATCGGGCACGTCAAGCACGACAATCGGATGATTCGTTGTTACCTGCAGGGCAGCACGGGCGACGCGCTGCATGCGATCAGTTGTGCGGCGGGCTACAACATCCGCTGGTTGATGCGAGCGATCCTGCGTTTAGGCCTCAAGGGCCTTTTTGCGCTCGCGTTTCTGGCGGCCTACTGGCCGCGTATCGTGCGGGCCCGGCAACCGGCATGGCCGCACACTAAAATCATCGCCGATCCACCGCCTCGCCATGTATGGGTTGCGGCGTGAACTGAATTATGCAGGGCCGACTAGGTAGGGGGATTTGTGTTTGCCATGTGGGCGATGCCGGAAGACATGATCTTCCTCTGACGACTGGATTCCCAGTCGTTGACCTGAGCCGACCCGTCACGCTCTGAAGAGCGCTGCAGTCTACTACTTCCTATCGTTGGCAATTAGCTACAGTTAACAGGATTGCGATGACTCATTTTTCTCGCGTCGCGGCCCGTACCAAAAGCGTAAAAGCCGCTTTTATTTTATTAATTCCAGAATTGGTGAGCGCGTATGTGGAATGGAGCCGTGATTGCAGCGGAACTGGCTACCAAGGGATGTTGGCGGTAGTGTCAGACGGTATTAGATGACAACCTCGAGGCCGCGTTTCTGCACCAGGTGCAGGAGCTTCAATGCCGTGCCGGTCGGCCGCTTCTGGCCTATCTCCCATTTCTGCACCGTCGAAACGCTGGTGTTCAGCAGCGCCGCGAAAACGGCTTGGCTGACATGCGATTTCTCCCGCAGGCGTTTGATTTGCTCTGGCGGCATCGGCTCGACTGGCGGCAGGCATAGGCGGTCGAACTCGCGCAGCGTGACCTGGTCCATCACACCCGCCGCGAACAGACCCTTCGCCGTTTCGTGGACGGCTTCGAGAATGGGAGATTTAGTTTTGCGCATCGCAGCTCACCTCAAACAGTTGTTTCTCTCCTGCAGCCTTGCTGATCGCCTTTGCCGTATACGACAACAGTGCCACCGATAATTTCTTAAGCGCCGCTTCCTCGTCCTTGTCGATGTTCGCGCGCTCGTTCTTTGCGAAACCATAGACGAAAAACCATCTATCTCCCTTGTTCGTGGCAACCAAGGTTCGGAAGCCGCCGCTTTTACCCTGTCCTACCCGGCCGACTCGCTTCTTGAACAGTCCCGCGCCCAAGTCGGCATCGAACAGGCCTCGCCTCATTTCCTCGATGGCAATGCAAAGCGACGCGTCAGTCAGCCCCTCATTTTTTGCCCAGCGTCTGAACCATCTGGTTTTATAGATTTGCATATCCGACTCCAACTCTAATCATAGCACTAAGTGCTATGCTCTCGCAACCCCAATCTGGTGCGCAGGAGCAGGAGATT
>JANORY010000523.1:0-2173 GCA_031415535.1 Burkholderiales bacterium
GGCGACGGCATCGGGCCTGAAATCATCAGCCAGGCCTTGCGAATCATGGATTGGCTGGAGGCGCACCGCAATATCAAGTTCAAGCGCACTCATGCCTTGATCGGCGGGGCAGCGATCGACCGCGAGGGCGCGCCGATCTCCGAATCGACGATGAAGCTTGCACACGAGGCCGACGCCATTCTGTTCGGCGCGGTGGGAGGACCGAAATGGGAGGTGTTACCCTTCGAACAACGCCCCGAACGCGGTATCTTGCGCATCCGCAGGGAGCTCTGCCTGTTCGGCAACATTCGCGTCGCGAAAACCTATGATGCACTGGTTGAAGCCTCGTCGCTGAAACCGGAGCTGGTCAGGGGCCTCGACCTGATCGTGCTTCGTGAGAATGTCGGCGGCATGTATTTTGGTGAGCCGCGCGGTATCCGTCAGGCAGCCGACGGCAGTCTTTACGGGCTGAATACCCACATCTACACCGACCAGCAGATCCGTCGGGTTGCGCGTCTTGCCTTCGAGTTGGCGCGCGGCCGGCGCCGCACCGTCTGTTCGGTGGACAAGGCCAACGTCATGGAGAGTGGCGAGTTGTGGCGCCGCCGCGTTCAGGAGTTGCGCGATGCCGAGTTCCCGGACATAGCCCTCACCCACCTGTACGCCGATAACTGCGCGATGCAATTGGTGCGCCAGCCTTTGCAGTTTGATGTCATCGTCACCGATAACCTGTTTGGCGACATCCTATCCGACCAGGCCGCGATGCTGGCCGGTTCTTTAGGCATGTTGCCGTCAGCCTCGGTCGGCGAGAAATGTGCTGGCAAACCCAGAGCAGCTCTTTACGAGCCGATTCATGGCAGTGCGCCGGACATTGCCGGCAAGGGGGTCGCCAATCCGCTGGCGACTGTACTGAGTCTGGCGATGATGTTGCGCATGTCGCTGGGACTGACAGCCGAGGCCGATCTGGTCGAGACGGCGGTGCAGGCTGCCGTCAATCTCGTCGGCACGCCAGATATCCTCAGGCCTGGCGTTCGCAGCGTCAGTACCGTCGAGATGGGCGACACAGTGTTATCGCAGCTCGATGCTCAGATGAAATTCGATGTCGAACCGAAAATCGGCGCTAACCCCAGATAGGCGGCAGCACTGGCACAGTAACTTCAACGTTGCGGGTCACATCTGCAACCCAAGGGACCTCAACATGTTGCGAATCGTTCGCTACCTTTCACTGTGCATCGCGTCGATTGCCCTCGCCGGTCCAGGGCTTGCGCAGGTAGCGCAATACCCTGAGCGCCCGGTCAAGATCATCGTGCCCATTGGCGCAGGCAGCACGACCGATTTCATCGCCCGTCTGCTCGCAGATCAACTCGGCAACAAGCTGGGTCAAGCGTTTGTCGTCGAGAATCGGCCGGGCGCGGGCGGTGCCATCGGCACGGGCATGGTTGCCAAGGCCGGAGCCGATGGCTACACCTTGTTGATCGCTTCGTCCTCGCATTCGACCAACCCGGTGCTGAACAGCGCACTCCCCTACAACACCGTCGAAGATTTTGCCGGCATCAGTCTGCTGGTTCGCCTGCCGAATATCCTAGTCACCTCGTCGGCCAAGGGATACCGCAGCATGAAAGCAATGGTCGAAAGTGGCCAGCGCGAGCCCGGTAAACTGAGTTACGGATCAAACGGCGTTGGTAGCGGTTCACATATGAACGTCGAGCTGTTTCGCTCGCTCGCCAAATTTGAGGCAGTGCACGTGCCCTACAAGGGCTCAGCCGATCTGGTCAACGCGCTGATCGGCGGCCAGGTGGATTTCGCCTTTGTTCCGATCACGACCGCGCTGCCCTTTATCCGCGATCAGCGTCTGATTGCACTCGCAGCGGGTTCTTCAGAACGTACCCCCCTCTTGCCTGAGGTGCCAACGACGGTCGAGGCCGGTATCGCCGGATCAGCCCACAACGAATGGATCGGCTTCTTCGCCCGAGCCGGCACGCCGCAGCCAATCCTGCAACGACTCAACGCCGAAGTGCACCGCGCATTGGCCGAGCCTGCGGTCGTTGAACGGCTGGCGACCGTCGGTACCGCGCCAGCGCCAACTGGCACCCGGGAACTCGATGCCTTCGTCAAGTCCTCAATCGAATCTGCTGAACGGACCGTGAAGTTGGTTGGCATACCGAAAAATCAATAAACGAGCAGGCGCAGGGCG
>JANORY010000524.1:0-2815 GCA_031415535.1 Burkholderiales bacterium
CGCCCGATGCCGCCATGCAAAAGGCGATAAAGCCGTAGGCTGCCAGTTGTACTGCCTGCGGATCGTTCAGTTTGAACGCGGTTAGCAAGGGCACGAACATCAACAGATTCTTTAACCACTGGTACGGGCGAATCGCGCGCAACCAGGCCGCCATGTCCTTATGGTCGACAAATACCCGGTCGACATTGCCCAGGGTTTGCGCGGCGCGCAAAACATCGGACGATGCGGCTACCAGGATCGAGCGACGCGCTTCGGCAAAGATTGGTAAATCATCGCGACCATTGCCGCAATAATCAAACCGCTCGGTACCGATCATCTCGCGAATCGCCTCGAGCTTGGATTTTCCCTTGCGGTTATTCTCGCCGTCGCTGGCGATAATGCCGGAGAAAAATTGCAGGTAGTCGGCGATCTTTTCCGCCAGGACCTCGTCGCTGGCGGTCGCCAGATATACCCGCCGGCCCCGCGCCGCCTCGTCCCTGATCCACTCCAGGAAGGGCACACGATACGGCAACATGGCCGCATCGATCGACGAGGCTTGCGCCAACGATTGCTTCAACGCGGCGCGGCCATCCGCAAGCTGAGCGACACCCCGTACCGCACCCATCGGGCTAAAACGCATCGCGCTGGAAAAACTCTCCCAAAGCATGTCCGTGCGGAGCAGCGTGCCATCAAGGTCGACGAATAATGCAGGTTCCGGGGAATCATCAGACATACTGGAGATTATAGGTGTCACGCTATATTGCAGTACGGCAACCATCGCGCCTCATGCAGTGTTAACAACACTTTGCGGCGCTGAGGCCTTGCAAGATTGCCGATGAACGGTAAAAATTGGAGTCCAAGGCGGGCTAACCATCAGTTTTTTTCGAGCTAATGGCCTTGTTATTCTTGCTTTATCGCGGCTATTTTTGGGAGTACTATTCAGCGGTTGTAATTTCTTTCTAACGGAGTAATTGATGAAACTATTTTCGTTACTAATTGCCATCTTGGCACTTGGCTTTACGATGGCTACTTCCGACGCTGAAGCTGCAAAACGCTTGGGCGGCGGCCAATCCTCGGGTATGCAGCGTCAGGCTACGCCCAATCAGTCGCCTTCGGCTGCGCCATCACAGGCCGGCAAACCAGCCGCAGCACCGCAGGCCCAGCCGAAACGCTCGTGGATGGGTCCGTTGGCCGGATTGGCAGCGGGCCTGGGTCTCGCAGCACTGGCTTCGCACCTCGGTTTCGGTGAAGGTCTCGCGAACATCATGATGTTCGCGTTACTGGCAATGGCCGTCCTGGCGGTCGTTGCGTTCGTAATGCGGCGTCGTGCGCTGGCCAAACAAAGCGCTGGCGGCACGGGTCTGCAGTACGCAGGTGCAGGCGCTCAAGACGGCGCGCTGAACCGCAAGCCGTTTGAGGTAGCGATGCCTGGTTCGGGCACTGGCGCACCGGCTGCGGCTCTGGCTAATGAGGGCACCGTCGTCGACGCTCAGCGCGGCAATGTACCGTCCGACTTCGACAAGGCTGGCTTTGAGCGCAATGCCAAAGTCAACTTCATTCGCTTGCAGGCCGCTAACGACGCTGGCGATATTGAAGACATCCGTAATTTCACGACGCCCGAGATGTTCGCGGAGATCAGCATGCAAATCACCGACCGTGCCGGTGCCAAGCAGAAGACTGATGTCGTATCAATTAATGCCACCGTCTTTGATGTTGCCGAAGAGGAAAGCCGCTACGTCGTAAGCGTGCGTTTCACGGGCGTAATCCGCGAAGAAGGCGAACCGAATGCCGAAGGCGTTGATGAGATCTGGCACATGGCCAAGCCGCGTGATGGCAAATCTGGCTGGATGTTGGCAGGAATTCAGCAGACTCAGTAAGCTGACCCGCTGAATCTATCCTGAGCGACACCAAGCGCTTGGGAAGTCAAAAAAAGGTAGCCCGAGTGGGTTACCTTTTTTTTGGGGGCTGTTACGGCCGACGATTGGAGCTCAACAATCGAATCTGCACCAAGGCGTCGTTCAAGTAGGCTTTAGCGGTGTTATCGACCGAGGCAAGCGAACTCGCCGCTCGCTCCAAGGTCGGCAGGTCAAGCGCAAGCGCTTGTGTGGGTCCCCAGACACCTGCCACCACGCTGAACCATTGCCCTGCCGCCGTCGGAGTAGCGTTAACGAGTTTGAGCGCGCCAACGCAATGTGTGCCTTCGACCGAAATCCAACGCACGATGACGTCGGCCGCTTCGCAATCTCGCTTGATGGCCAAGCGACAGCGCTTGGCGGCCGACTCGTCAGACTGCCAACCCAGTACCCGTATTGATCGATAGCGATACTGAGCCAGCACGTCATGGATAAACGCCGGTGGCGGGCGATAGGCCGAGTTAATCACGTTGGGTTGCGGCTCCAACCCGTCGGACTTTGCGCTGACCGCAAAGACTTTGAACAGGACACCGGCCCGTCCCAGGGGGGACGTTGCAATGATGTGGCCGCCCTGTGCCGTGTAGAACCAGTTTGACGGAAGCTCGATCGACAAGGACCCGTCGATGGCCGCACGCTGGACAAACGCCACTGCCGCCTGGGCTGGGTTCAGGTCGGCCGCCATTGCCGGCCAAGCCATCGCGGGCCAGGTTAACGTGACGATAAGGAACGCATGGAGAACGCGGATTTCCGGCAGGCGAAGCAACCTCATGGCGCTCAAGGTCATTTTAGAAATGACCATTCTCGTCAGATTGCCTCGATTCAAAAGGCAGAAAAGCCCAGGAAAAATGCTCGGTCAATGGCAATGCATACGCTCATCACAGAGTCTGAGCGGATTGAAGACAGCCTCAAAGCGGATTAAGTTG
>JANORY010000525.1:0-7760 GCA_031415535.1 Burkholderiales bacterium
CCGATTGAGGTAGTGGTTGAGTATTGACCCGACGAGCTCGAAGCTGGCGGTAGCGATTATCCGCGCCCGCTACAATCCATACGGTGGCGCTGAACGTTTTGTCGATCGGGCGCTGACCGCGCTGGCGCAAGAGCAGGTGGCACTGACGGTGATTGCGCGCGATTGGCAAAGCTCACCGGTCGGCGAGTCTTTAGCGAACGTTCGCCTGCACAAAATCGACCCGTTTTATATCGGCCGCATCTGGCGCGATGCCTCATTCGCGCAGGCGGTGACCGCCTACTTGCAGAACGGCGGGTTTGATCTGGTTCAGAGTCATGAGCGAATTCCTGGAGTGCAAATTTATCGCGCCGGCGACGGCGTGCATGCCGAGTACTTGCAGCAACGCTTGAATGTGGCCAACCGAGTCGGCCGGATTGCGCTGAGAATCAATCCCTTCCACTGGTTTACCTGCCGCGCCGAAGCGCTGCTGTTCGAGCATCTCGACCTGGAAGCGGTGATTTGCAATAGCACCATGGTGCGCGACGAAATCCTGGCGCGATTCAGGATCGCGCCGGCCAAGTTGCATCTGGTGCGCAACGGTGTCGATCTCGACAAATTCCAGCCGGCGAGCGCCGAGCAGCGTATGAAGGCCAGAAGTGATCTTGGCTTGCCGCCGGATGCACCGGTATTCGCGTTCGTCGGATCGGGCTTCGAGCGCAAAGGTGTTGCCAATGCGATTCGGGCGCTCGCCGAAAAAGCCGCGCCACCACACGCCTGGCTGGTGGTGGTGGGCGACGATCGAAAAGGCAAACGCTACCGCCGTCTGGCCGATGACTATGGTGTTGGCGATCGGGTGCTGTTTACCGGTAGCCTGGTCGATGTCCGGCCAGTGTTGCAGGCGGCTGATGGCTTTGTGTTGCCCACCCTCTACGACCCATTTCCGAATGCGGTTCTGGAGGCCTTGGCCTGCGGACTGCCGGTGGTTACCAGTCCGAAGTGCGGCGCGGCCGAACTGATCGAACCCGGCAAAAACGGTTTTATTTGCAGTGCAGTTGATGCGCCGGCGATTGCGCAGCGCCTGGCCGAGATTGCCAGATCGCCCGAGATGCGTCTGGCGGCCCGCGCGAGTGCGGCGCCTTATTCGCTTAAGTTTCTGGCCGGGCAGTTGTTGGCGCTGTATCGCACGATGGTTGCCGGGAAGGCGGCGTGAAACAAAGTCTGCAGCTCTATCGGCGCCTGCTGCGCTATACCCGGCCGTACTGGGCCGGCTTCGCGCTTGCAATCGGCGGACTGGTGCTCGCCGCCGCCACCGAACCGTTGTTGCCGGCACTCATGAAACCCTTACTCGATCAAGGTTTTGTCGCGCAGCGCACGTTTTCGCTGTGGATTGTGCCGGCGGCGATTCTCGGCATCTTCACGCTGCGCGGTATTGGCACCTTCTTCGGGAACTATGGACTGTCCTGGGTTGCCAACAACGTGTTGCTGGATCTGCGCAAACAAATGTTCTCGCACCTGATGCGATTATCGGCGGCCGACTTCGAGCGGCAAGCCTCCGGCCTGCTGATTTCGAAGCTGGTCTTTGAAGTCAACAATGTCACGGTCGCTGCCAGCCGTGTGCTGACCACGGTGGTTCGCGACAGCCTGGTCATTGTTGGCCTGCTCGGCTATTTGTTGTGGTTGAACTGGCAGTTGACGTTGGTCGCGCTGGCGCTGATTCCGGTCATGGCCGTATTGGTGGCAGGCTTCTCACGCCGCATTCGAAGTCTCAGTCGGCAAAGTTTGGAACACACCGGTGAATTGACCCGAGTGGTTGAAGAAGCGGTGCACGGCTACAAGGTCATCAAGGTCTTTAATGCTTATCAACGACAGCAAGCGATGTTCAGTCGGGTCGCTGAACGTCTGCGCGGGTTTGCGATGAAAATGACGATCGCCACCAGCGCCACGGTGCCGGTGACCCAGATTGCCGCCGCGATTGCGGTATCGGTGGTGGTTTGTGTTGCGCTGATTCAGAGCGCCAGCGGTCAGACTACGGTGGGCGGCTTTGCGGCCTTCATTACGGCGATGTTGATGTTACTCGCGCCGCTCAAACATCTGGCCGATATCAACAGCAGTTTGCAGCGCGGTTTGGCGGCCGCTGAAACGGTGTTCGAGTTGCTCGATCAACAGGTCGAGCCGGACGCCGGTACCCGAACCCTGGGTCGGGCGCGCGGTGCAATTCGCTTCGAGCGGCTCAGCTTTGGTTATGCCGGTGCCGATCGCGATGCCATCAGCGAGATTGATCTTGAGGTGCAGCCGGGGCAGGTCGTCGCACTGGTCGGTGGCTCCGGCGGCGGCAAAACCAGCATCATTAACTTGTTGCCGCGCTTTCATCGCGCGACGGGTGGGCGGATCCTGCTGGACGATATTCCGATCGAGGAATTGAGCCTCGCCAGCTTGCGCGCGCAGATCGCCTTGGTCAGTCAGGAAACCGTTTTGTTCAACGACACGGTGCGTGCCAATATTGCCTTTGGCGTCACCGAGCTTGTTACGGACGAACAGATTTGGGCGGTACTTGCAAAAGCCGCGCTCGACGAACACATTCGCTCGCTGCCCGACGGACTTGACACTCAGGTTGGCGAGCGCGGCACCAAACTGTCTGGCGGCCAGCGCCAACGTCTGGCGATTGCTCGGGCACTGTTAAAGGATGCGCCGGTGCTATTGCTCGATGAGGCGACGTCGGCGCTTGACTCACAAACCGAACGGGCGGTGCAGGGGGCGTTGGAGCGGACCATGGCAGGTCGCACCACGCTGGTGGTGGCGCACCGCTTATCAACCATTGAGCGCGCCGATCGGATTGTGGTGTTGGAGGCCGGTCGTATTGTTGAGCAAGGTCAGCATCGCGAGTTGCTGGCGCGTGACGGAGCTTATGCGCGCTTGCACCGGGCGCAATATAGCGAAGCCCCTGCCGTATGAAACTGAATCTCGGATGTGGTGGCAAGCGCGTGCCGGGCTTTGTTGGGGTCGACAAATACTCGACGCTGGCAGTCGACGTTCGCGCCGATCTGACCGAGACCTTGCCGTTCGAGCGCAACAGTGTCGACGAAATCTTGCTCGATAATGTGATTGAGCACATGATGGACATTCCAGCACTGATGCATGAGATGCACAGGGTGTGCCGCGATGGTGCAAGGGTTCGAATCCTGACGCCGCACTTCACCAGTCTGTCGTCCTGGCGCGACCCGACCCACGTGCATCATTTGTCGTATTTTTCACTCGATCACTTTACCCGTGAGCAGGTCGCGCATTACACCTCGGCCGGCCACCGTTTCGAGATTCTCGAGCGTAAATTATCGTTTGGCGGTCTGATGGGCAATATCGGCCGATTGATTTTTACGTTGAGCCCGCGTGCTTATGAAAGCAATTGGTGTTTCGTGTTCCGCGCCTCGACCTTGAGCTTTCTGTTGAAGGTCATCAAGTCGGAACAAGCTGGCGGCCCGGGAGTTTGAGACGTGCGGCGAGACGAAGCTCAATGGATCAACGCGGCGCTGCTTAAGCATTTGCCGATAACGCCACCGCCAACCGAAACTAACCAGGTGCCGGTGGTGTTGAACCTGGGCTGCGGCTCAAGACGAGCGCGCGAACAGCAAAAGCCACATATTCATCAATTGACGCTGCAGCCGGTACTCGATCGCGGATATCGCTTGGTGAATTCAGATATGTTCGCCGACGACGGCGTCGATTTGCAAGGTGATTTGTTCGATCCAGCGTTTGCGACGCAGTTGCGCGCCTTGCAACCGGCGCTGGTTTTCTTTTGTAATGTGTTTGAGCATGTCGACGCGCAGGCGCGGCAACGCCTGCCGACGATTCTCGATTCGATCGTGCGCCCGGGTGGCTTGTTGCTGGTGACGGCACCCTTGTCGTATCCGTATCACCCGGATCCGATTGATACCTATTACCGAGTCTCGCCGGCCGACATTGCGGCGCTGTTTCCGCAGTATTCGTGCCTGGCGTCTGAGGCGGTAGATTGTGGTAATTATGGTGAGGAATTTTTTGCGAATTCGCTGGCTAAACGCCTACGGCGGGTGTTACGTCTGCTGTTTCCATTCATTGCACCGCGACGCTGGCTGACCCTGGCGCACAAGTTTTTCTGGCTGCGACGACCGTACCGGATTTCCTGCGTGCTGTTGCGCAAGTAAGCGGCCCATGAAGCTTGTGATCGAGCCGGCCGTCAAACTGTCGATATGCGTTATTACTCGCGACGAGGAACATCACATCGAACGTTGTTTGCGCTCGCTGGCCTTCGCCGATGAATGGGTGGTACTGGACTCGGGCAGTCAGGACAATACCGTGAACCTGGCACGGGCGCTCGGTGCGGATGTACATTCAAGTACCGACTGGCCGGGTTTTGGTCGCCAAAAGAATCGCGTGCTCGAACGGGCGCAGGGTGAATGGGTATTTTCAATCGATGCCGATGAATGGGTCAGTGAAGAATTGGCGCAGGCGATTCAGGCGGCTATCCACACCGCCAGCCCGGACGCTTATTGGGTCAACCGGCGTTCGCGTTTTTGCGGCCAATTGATTCGCTTCGGTGATTGGGGCGGCGACCGGGTGCTGCGGCTGTTTCGGCGTCACGCGGGACGGTTCAGCGATGACGTGGTTCACGAGCGGGTTGAGGCTGCCTTGCCGCAGGGTGAGTTGGCCGGATGGCTTTGGCATGATAGCGTCGAGAGCCTCGCTGAGGCACGCGAAAAGATGATCCGATATGCAACGCTCGGATCTGACAAAATTCGTGCTCGCCGCAGCGCTACCGCATCGAAGGGTGGCCGTGCTGCTGTGGCATTGGCTGCTGTGCGCGGTTTCTGGAGTTTTTTTCGGGGCTACGTGTTGCGTGGCGGATTTCTGGACGGCCGCGCCGGTTGGCAGATCGCCCGGCTCAATGGCCGAGGTACCTTTTTGCGATACCACTGGTCCGGCAAATCGCCAGCCGAAGCGCAAGGCCTTGCGGAATTAGAATTAAAGCAGTAGCCAATTAATCGAGGGAGTCGAGTCGCCAATGGAAGCTTCAAAAGATCGCTTTGCCCTACCCGCCATCGAAAATTTGCCGGAGGATCTGCGGCAGAAAATCATGGACGTACAGCAAAAAGCCGGTTTTGTGCCGAATGTATTTCTGAAGTTAGCGCGTCGCCCGGACGAGTGCCGAGCCTTCTTTGCCTACCATGACGCCGTGATGCTGCGCGAGAACAATCTGTCCAAAGCCGAGAAGGAAATGATTGTGGTCGCCACCAGCGGCCTGAATCAGTGTCTTTATTGCGTGGTGGCCCATGGCGCAATTTTGCGCATTTATGCGAAAAATCCACGGCTTGCCGACCAGTTGGCAACCAACCATCACAAGGCTGAAATTACCGCTCGACAGCACGCGATGCTGGCCTTTGCGCTGAAGGTTGCGGCCGATTCGGCGAACGTGTGTGACGGCGATTTCGAGGCACTGCGTGAACACGGGTTTGACGATGAGGACGCCTGGGATATCGGTGCGATTGCGGCGTTCTTCGCGCTGTCGAACCGCATGGCGAATCTGTCGGGCATGATGCCAAATGATGAGTTCTACCTGATGGGACGGCTGCCCAAACCAGTTAAGTAGTTCGACAGTAAAGTTCGATCAGAGCGGCTGCGCCGGCGGCGGTTTCAGCAGTGACAGCGCCGGTTCACCTTTGGCCACTGCCTCAAATACCGCCTGCATGTCATCGCACATTCGCGCGAATGAATGGCGCTCCAGCACCCGCTGCCGTGCGCTTTCGCCGAGTGTTTGGCGCAGTAATGGATCTTGCCGCAGTCGCACCAGGGCGGCGGCGATCGCTTCGACACTCTGCGGCTCAACCAGTAGCGCGGTAATGCCGTCTTGCGCCACTTCCGAGATCGCACCGACATCACAGCTCACACAGGGCAGGGCACACATCATGGCTTGCATCAGGCTTTGGGGTACGCCCTCGTTCGCATAGGACGGCATGCACATGACATCGAAAGCTGGAAACCAATGCTCCGGCTCGTTTTGCTGACCGGCCATAACGACTGCATCGGTGAGTCCCGCGTTCTTGATCTGCTCGGTCAAGGGATCAGCCATCGGTCCGTCGCCGACGATCAGCAATCGATCCTGCGGCTGGCGAATTTTGGCAAAGGCATCAATCAGGAATCGATGACCTTTCCAGGATCGCAAGGTGGCCACAATACCGACGAAAAATCCGTTAATCGGCAGCCCTAAACGGGCCCGCGCGGCGATCTGATTGGCCGGCCGAAAGCGCTCCGAATCAATGCCGGTTGGAATCGACACAATCGGCACGCGCTTCAGGCCCGATTCGACGATCAGTTGCTGCTTGAGTTTCTCGCCAGTGGTCACAACACAGGAGGCGGCACGATCGTAAAGCCAGCGCGTGGTCGGGCGAATACCCAGTGGCGTCGAGACATGTCGGGTTCGCACAATCGGCGGCGCACCCTTCAGGCTGGCGCAGGCCAGCGCCGCCAACCAGCTATCGGTCGAGCTGTGGGTATTGATCACATCGAACGGTTGACGCACTATCAATCGGCGTAGGGCGAGCAGCCCGCTCAAGCGTTTTTTACCGATCGGAACCGCGACCACTGGCACACTGTAGCGTTGCGCCTCTTGAAAGATGCGCGCCTCTTGCGGACAGGCGAGCGCTACCAGGTGGCCGCGCGCCATCAGTCCAGCGGCCTCGGTCAGGATTCGAATTTCCTGACCGCCCCAGCCAAGAGAAGCTTCGGTATGCAGTATTTTCAAATCAGGATGATGTCGTATTGTTCTTGCGAATACTGGGTCTCGACTTGCAGCGCAACCGGCTTGGCAATTTCCTCGCCGAGCAGTGCCAGTGGTTGTGCTTCCTCTTCCAGAAACAGATCAATGACCTCTTGTGATGCGAGGATCCGAAACTCTTTCGGATTGAACTGATGCGCCTCGCGTTGAATCTCGCGCAGGATCTCATAACAGATCGTCTGCGCGGTCTTCACTTCGCCCTTGCCAATGCACATCGGGCATGGCTCACACAAGATATGCGCCAGGGATTCGCGGGTTCGCTTGCGCGTCAACTCGACCAGCCCGAGTGAGGTAAAACCATTGACTGAACTTTTGGTGCGATCGCGCGACAGCGCACGGCGCAACTCGGCTAATACGGTGTCGCGGTGTTCATTGTTGTTCATATCGATGAAGTCAACAATGATGATGCCGCCCAGGTTGCGCAGGCGCAATTGTCTGGCTATGGCGTGCGCGGCCTCCAGATTGGTTTTGAAAATGGTGTCGTCGAAATTGCGGCCGCCAATGAAGCCGCCGGTATTGACGTCAATGGTGGTCAGCGCCTCGGTCTGATCGATCATCAAATAGCCTCCCGACTTCAGGTCAACTCGACGCGCCAAGGCTTTTTGTATCTCCGCTTCAATGCTGTGCAGCTCGAAGATCGGGCGATCGGCCTTGTAGAGCTTCAAGCGCGGTGCGACCGAGGGCATATAAGTAGCCGCAAATTCATTGAGCGCTTGCAAGCCATCAGTCGAATCGATCAGCACCATCGAGTTCAGGTCATTGACCGTGTCGCGCAGCATGCGCTGCGTCAGGCTCAGGTCCTGGTACAGCAGCGACGGTGCCGGCAAATGCTGGCTGCCGTCGAGAATCTGCCGCCAACGACGGCACAGATACTCGACGTCACTCTGCAAGTCTTCATCTGTCGCGTCTTCGGCCGAGGTCCGGATGATGAAGCCCAGCGTTTCGCCCTTGGGCAGCAGGCGCTGCAGGCGTTGTCGCA
>JANORY010000526.1:0-1123 GCA_031415535.1 Burkholderiales bacterium
TAACAGCGTCGAATGCGTGATTGCGCTGTTGGCCGCCGCGAAGCTCGGTGCGGCTTGCGCCGTGTTTAATTGGCGTCTGGCCGCACCCGAACTCGAATATGTCGTGAACCAGAGTCAAGCAAAATTTCTGGTCACCGACACCGGCCTGACGAGCATGCTGGAGAAAATCAACGCGCCGCAGATCACATCGAGTAAGCTTACCGACTCGAACGACGCCGATTCCTCGCTATTAAGCTGGCGCGGGGCGCAGCCCGATCTCGACACCGAGATTGAGTCCTCCGCGTACCAAACGGTGCTTCAGTTGAATTCTTCCGGTACCACCGGCTTACCGAAATCGGTGGAGCTGTCGCATTATTCCTTGATTACGCAGTGCAACAAGATCGGCCCTTTATTCGGTTACACCCAATCGCCGCAATTTGTGATGCTCAACGCGTTGCCGAACTTTCATGTCTCCGGCATGGTCAACATGCTTTCAACGATGTTCGAGGGCGGCGTATCGGTGTGTTATCCGGAATTCGTCCCGGCAAGCATCGTCCAGGCGTTCGCCAAACACCGGATTACCCACACGTTTCTGGTACCAGCCATGATCCAGTTCCTGCTCGAAGTACCGGATGTCGAGCAGGCCGATTTCGCTTCGCTGAAGGCCATCAATTACGGTGGCTCACCGATCGCGCAAGCCGTGCTCGTCAAGGCCATGAAGGTGTTCGGATGCAAGTTTTACCAGGTCTATGGCATGACCGAAATCGGCGGCAGCTTCTCAATCTTGCCGCCTGAAGATCATGATCCTGACGGGCCACGTGCGCCACTTCTGCGTTCGGCCGGCAAGGTCGTCAACGGCTTCGACGTTCGCATCGTTGATCCGGCCACTGGTAAGCGCCAGGACGACGGACAAACCGGCGAAATCTGGGCGCACTCGGATACCTTCATGAATGGCTACTTCAACAATCCAGAGGCTACCCGAGCGGCGTTTCCGGACGGACGAACCGAGGGCGCAAACTGGTACCGTACCGGCGACGCCGGCTGCCTGCGCGACGGCTATATCTACATCCAGGATCGGGTCAAGGACATGGTGATCTCAGGCGGTGAAAACATTTATCCCGCCGAGATCGAGAACGTGCTGCTC
>JANORY010000527.1:0-2383 GCA_031415535.1 Burkholderiales bacterium
AGCGAAGCGGGCCTGCCGAACTTGCGCGTGATTCCAAGTCCGCGCATCGGCCGCTACGGCATGGTTGAATCATTGGGGTGGGTTTTACCGATCGATGATCACAGTTTTCGAATCTATGTGGTTGGGCGAGTCCTCGAGAAAGGCGACTTGTATCGCATGCGCTCGCGCCTGAACGGCAAACTCTGGGAAGAGTTAAGTGCCAGCGAGCATCGCGATTTCCCAGGTGACTATGAAGCCATGGTCAGTCAGGGAACTATTGCACGACACTCGGAAGAACACCTGGCGAGCAGTGACCGAGGGGTGGTCATGTTGCGGCGTTTATTGCAGCGCCAACTCGATCTGATCGAAGCGGGCAAAGACCCGCAGGGGATCAGTTTTGATGCCGATGCCGCGCCAGTGCGGTTCTCGGCGGGCAACTTTCTCGAGGATTAACCCTTAGTTGAATTTAGGGTCGAGGTAACGTTTGTTGTTTCAAACTCGGGCCAAAATCCACAGATCGTCCGCTATGCGCCGTTGATCGGCTGCGCACCTGCTGAGTCTATCGAACGCCCTGTTGCGCGCAGAGAATAAGGTTCATCTTCAATGAGCGCGTCAGGAGCGAATCGTGAGCAATCCAAGCTTAACTATTTTTGGTACTACCGCAGGCAGCACTTCGCTGTCTAGCGGAGCATCGGCCTTTAAGGCGATCGGACGATGGCTAAGCCTGGCGGCGTTCGCCGTGGTCGTTGCTGCTTGCGGTGACGGCGGCGGCACTGTCAGCCCGGAGCCCAAAGCCGAAACCGCCGTTGCTCCAACGATTACCACCCAACCAGCCTCAATGACGGTGAGTGATGGATCGAGCGCAGCCATGACCGTGGTGGCGGCCGGTACCGACCCGTTAAGCTATCAGTGGTCGCGTGGTAACGCACCGATTGACGGCGCAACGGCTGCGACCTACACCTTGGCTGCCGCAGCCTTGGCCGATAACGGTGCAGCATTCACCGTGACCGTCACCAATTCTGCTGGCAGTGCAGTCAGCACACCGGCTACGCTGAGCGTGGCTGCAGTGGCACCGAGCATCACCGATACCGCCGCTCGAAGCATCGCCGTCACGGAGAACCAATCCGCTGCCCTGGCCGTTGCAGCAAGCGGCTCGGCCACTCTGAACTATCAGTGGTTCAAAAACGGTTCAGCGGTGAGCGGCGCAACCAGCGCGAACTTCGACACGGGCCCGGTACCTTTGACTGACAACGGTGCGGTTTATTATGCCGTGGTCACGAATAGCGCCGGCACGGCGACTGGTCCGAATCTGACCATGAACGTGTCAGCCCTGCCGGTTGCGCCGAGCATCGTGACCGATCTGGCAGCGACCAGCAGCGTCAACGGTGGCAGCTCGATCGTGTTCACGATCAACGCGACCGGTACCGCGACCTTGACCTATCAGTGGAATCGTAACAGCAGCCCGATCTCGGGTGCGACCGCATCGACCTACACCCTGGCGAACGCCAAGGCGGCCGACAACGGTGCCGTATTCGGCGTCACGGTCAGCAACGCTCAAGGCTCGGTCAGCAGCACCAGCTCGACCTTGACGGTGGTTCAGCAGCCGACCAGCACAGTCGCAGGTCAGGTGGGCGTCACGGGTAATGCCGACGGAACCGGCTCTGCGGCAAGCTTTGCCTACGCTCGTGGTGTCGCGGTTGCCAGTAATGGTGATGTGTACATTGCCGATACGCTGAATGATGCAGTTCGGAAAATGACACCGGCAGGCGTGGTCACCACGTTGGCAGGCACCTTCACCGGCGCAACTGGCATCGCAGTGGATACCGCTGGCAACGTGTTCGTCAGTCAAGGCAATCTGATCAGCATGATCTCCAGCACCGGCAGCGTTTCGACGCTGGCCGGTTCGGCCACCGCCGGTTCGGCTGACGGCACGGGTGCAGCGGCGTCATTCAATGCCATAGAAGGTTTGGCAGTGGATACCGCTGGCAACGTTTACGTCGCCGATCGAGGCAATCAGATGATCCGCAAGGTAAGCTCGGGCGGCGTTGTGACCACCTTGGCCGGCTCCGCAGGCAACTACGGTTTCGCTGACGGTCTCGGCGCATTGGCAGAGTTCGCCAATCCGCGTGGTATTGCAGTCGATGCCGCCGGTAACGTCTACGTCGCCGACTCAGGCACCAGCATCATCCGCATGATCACCGCAGCAGGTAACGTCACCACCTTGGCGGGTACGGCCAACAGCGCTGGATCGACTGATGGTACCGGTGCTGCCGCCCGCTTCAACGGTGCGTACAACGTTGCAGTTGATGCTGCCGGCAACGTGTTCGTCGCCGACACGGCAAACCACACGGTTCGCCGTATCACCGCGGCCGGTGTAGTAAGCACACTGGCTGGCACTGCGCTG